>DATFML010000126.1:0-12002 GCA_035266965.1 Gammaproteobacteria bacterium | reverse complement strand
TGTCGGCATACTGTCTGGGTAACGGACGCTTTGGCCAAAGCTTTAGGCCGGCGCTGCGGACGGTATTGAGGGGCAGGCCGAAAGCCTGCCGGTGGAAGTTGGCCAATCCAGGAGAGGGATGCCATGGTGGACCGTCAACATGTGCTGGAGGTGGGAGCCCCGGACCCCGAGCTGAAGAACTCCCCCATCATGGAGGAGACGGACGAGGAGTTCGAGGTGCTGGCCCAGGAGGTGTCCGAGAAGCCGGTGTGCTACTTCAACGGCGCCGCCTACGAGAACGGGTCCTTCGTGCGCAGCGGTACCGATCTGCTGCGTTGCGAGAACGGCGCGTGGGTGCGCGAGGGCTCGGCGGATCCGGACAACCCCTGAGGCTGAAAACGGCCGTTCTCAGTCTTCGAAGTCTTCGCCCCGTCCCGCGATGCCCCGTACCCGCTCCACCGGGAAGCGGCTTTCGTTGATGGCGATCTTGTCACGGGCCGCCTGCACCAGGTCCATGTCCAGCCGGTCCGCGATCCTCACCAGATAGATCAGGATATCAGCCAGTTCCAGGCGTACCTGCTCACGCCGGTCGGCCGCCAGCGCCTGGCTCTGGGCCTGGGTCAGCCACTGGAAATGCTCAACCAGCTCGGCGGCCTCGGCAATCAGGGCCATGGCGAGGTTCTTGGGGGAATGGAACTGGTCCCAGTCGCGGTCATCGGCGAACTCGGCCAGTCGCCGGCGCAGATCCTCCAGGGTGTCCCCGGAGGCCCCGGCCGGCCCGGCGGCGTCAGCATCGGGCGGGCACATGGGCACAGGCTATCACGGCACGGGCGATCGGACAGCCCGTTCAGCCCACGCCATGGGCGGCCGCCAGGCGCTCGCGGGCCCGCCCAATCGCCGCCCTCACCTGCTCGGGGGCCGTGCCTCCGAGATGCCTGCGGGACGCCACCGAGCCCTCAAGTCGCAGGACTTCGTAGACATCGTCGCTTATCGTCTCCGAAAACGCCTTTAATTCCTCGATTTCCATTTCAGCCAGGTCGCGTCCGGTCTGCAGGCCGTGGCGCACGGCCTGGCCCACCACCTCATGGGCGTCCCGGAACGCCATACCCTTGCCCACCAGATAGTCCGCCAGGTCGGTGGCGGTGGCGAACCCCGAGCGGGCCGCTTCGCGCATGGCTTCGCGATTGACCTCCAGGGCCGGAATCATATCGGCGAAGGCGCGCAGGGAGCCGAGCAGCGTGTCCACGGTGTCGAACAGCGGCTCCTTGTCCTCCTGGTTGTCCTTGTTGTACGCCAGCGGCTGGCCCTTCATGAGCATCAGCAGCCCCAGTACATGGCCGGCCACCCGGCCGGTCTTGCCCCGCACCAGCTCCGGTACGTCCGGATTCTTCTTCTGGGGCATGATGCTGGAGCCGGTACAGAAGCGGTCGGGCAGCTCGACGAAGCCGAACTGGGCCGACGACCACAGGATCAGCTCCTCGGAAAACCGCGACAGATGGGTCATCGCCAGCGCCGCGTCGGCGCAGAACTCGATGGCGAAGTCCCGGTCGCTCACCGCGTCCAGGGAATTCTCCGCCGGCCGCTCGAAACCCAGCAGCTCGGCGCTGTAGTCCCGGTCGATGGGGTAGCCCGTACCCGCCAGCGCCGCCGCCCCCAGGGGCATGACGTTGGCCCGCCGCCGGCAGTCGGAAAGGCGGCCGGCGTCACGGTCCAGCATCTCGAACCACGCCATCATGTGGTGGCCGAAGGTGATCGGCATGGCCACCTGCAGGTGGGTGAAGCCCGGCATGATGGTGTCCGCTTCCCGTTCGGCCAGGTCCACCAGGCCCCGTTGCAGGCGGCGCAGCTCGGTGACGGCGCTGTCGATCTGGTCGCGCAGGTACAGGCGCAGGTCGGTGGCCACCTGGTCGTTGCGCGAGCGGCCGGTGTGCAGTTTTTTGCCCGCCTCGCCGATAAGCTCGGTGAGACGCGCCTCTATGTTCATGTGCACGTCCTCGCGGGCCACCGACCAGTGGAACTCGCCGCGCTCGATCTCGGCCCGGACGGTCTCCAGGCCGCCGATGATCGACTGGCATTCCGCGCCGCTCAGCACGCCGACCCGCGCCAGCATACGGGCATGGGCGATGGAGCCGGCGATGTCGTAGGCGTACAGGCGCCGGTCGAAGTCGACCGAGGCGGTGAAGGCCTGCACGAAGGCGTCGGTCGACTCGGCGAAGCGCCCGCCCCAGGCTTTGTTGGTGGGCTTGTCGGTGGCCATGGTCCGCGCGTCACTGGCTGGATAGAAGTGTGCGCAGTATAGCGAAAGCGAATCGGGCTTGCGCCCCCGTTGCCGGCAGGTAACCGAACGATCATTGACATCGAATGCCGATGAACACGCCATCCACCGCCGATCCGGCCGCCAACGCGGACTGGGATCCGCTGTTCCTGCCGAGCTTCTGCGACATGCGGATGGTGTTCGCGGTGGTGGTGCTGGCGGAGCTGTTCGCCTTTGTGCTGGTGCTGGCGTCGACGCCTACCGGCGCGGACCGCTGGGCGCGCCTGGGGGTGGTCTCGCTGCTCGTCCAGTGGATCGCCCTGACCAGCGCCGCCCTGCTGTGTCTGGCCAGGCCGGGTTTGCGGCGCCTGAGCAACGCGGCCGCCGCGCTGATCAGCTACCTGCTGCTGCTGGTGGCGGCGGCGGCCATCAGTGAGCTGGCCTGGCAGGTCATTTCGGCCGCGCCTGCGTGGACCCTGGGCGATCCGGGCACTCACGACGGTTTCCTGTTGCGCAACGTCGGCATCAGCGCGGTGATCAGCGGGCTGGCGTTGCGCTACTTCTTCGTTCGCCACCAGTGGCGCCGGCAGCTGGAGGCGGAGGCGCGGGCGCGTATCGAGGCGCTGCAGGCCCGCATCCGGCCCCATTTCCTGTTCAACAGCCTCAATACCATCGCCGCCCTGACCCGCTCCCAGCCGGAGCAGGCCGAGGAGGCGGTGGAAGATCTGGCCGACCTGTTCCGGGCCACGCTGGCCGACGTGCACGCGGAAGTGCCGCTGGCTCAGGAGTTGGAAGTGTGCCGCCGCTACGTGCACATGGAATCCCTGCGCCTGGGCGAGCGGCTGCGGGTGCAATGGGACGTGTCAGGCGGGTTGGCCGACACGCCGGTTCCCGCCCTGGTGCTGCAGCCGCTGTTGGAGAACGCCATCTACCACGGGGTCGAGCCGCGTTCCGCAGGCGGCCTGGTGCGGGTGGGCGTGCAGCGCGGGGACGGCTGGCTGCACCTGGAAGTGTGCAATCCGCTGCCGCCCGCGGGGCGCCGGTGTCGGCGCGCCGGCAACGGCATGGCGCTCGCCAACATCGGTCAGCGGCTGCGGCTGGCCTATGGTGAGCGTGCCAGCCTGAACACCCAGGAGAGCGCAGACGAGCACTGCGTCAGGCTTCGAATTCCCCTACAGGGTCCGCAGACCCCGGGAACGCCATCATGAAGGTCATGATCGTGGACGATGAGGGTCCGGCCAGGGACCGGCTGCGCCGGCTGCTGGGACAGGTTCCCGAATGCCGGGTGTGCGCCGAGGCCTCCAACGGGCGCGAGGCGCTGCAGGCGGCGGCCGACAGCGAGCCCGACGTGGTCCTGCTGGATATCCGCATGCCGGGAATGGACGGTCTGGAGGCGGCCCGTCATCTGGCCGACCTGGAGCAACCCCCGGCGGTGATCTTCAGTACCGCCTATGGAGAGCATGCCCTGGAGGCGTTCGAGGCCCATGCCGTGGACTACCTGCTCAAACCCATCCGCGCCCGGCGCCTGGACGACGCCCTGCGCAAGGCGAAGCGTCTGACCCGGGCCCAGGCTCAGGCGCTGAATCACGACGAGGCCGGCCCCGAGGGTCGCGCCCGTACCCATATCTGCGCACGGGTGCGGGGCAACCTGGAGCTGGTGCCCGTGGACACGGTGCGTTGCTTCGAGGCCGATCAGAAATACGTCACCGTGCGCTATCCCGACGGTGCCGTGCTCATCGAGGATTCCCTGCGCACCCTGGAGCAGGAATTCGGGTCACGGTTCGTGCGCATCCACCGCCGTACGTTGGTGGCGGTAGCCTTCCTGGAGGGGCTGGAGAAGGACGATACCGGCAGGAGCCGGGTACGGCTCGCCGGTATTCAGGAACGTCCGGAAGTGAGCCGGCGCCACCTCGCCGCCGTGCGCGGGCTGCTCAAGAGGGTCTGACGCGCCGCCTCAGCTCGAGGCGGCGGTCTGTTTCGTGTTGCTGGTGGTAGTCGCGGAACGCTGTTCGGCATGCAGGCGCTTGAGGGCGGCGGTGATGGACTGGTCCAGGTAGCTGCCGTAGTAGTCGGGCGAGCTGACGCCCACCATGGGCGGCGCCAGTTGATGGCCCTTGGCGTCCAGGAACAGCACCGTGGGTGTCACGTGCACATGGTAGTCCCTGGCCAGTTTGTCCGCCGGCTCCTGCTTGCCGGAAAAATCCACCAACGTGGCATCGTTGCCGATCATCACTTTGCGGATCAGCACCTTGTTGGTGTAGTCGCCGCTGATCAGCATGGGCTTGAGAAAGTCCTTGTCCAGCAGCCGGCAGTAGCGGCAGCCGGGTGCGCTGAACACCAGCATGATGGGCACCCCCCGTTGGGTCGAGCTGGCGCCGTCGGCCTGCAGGTTGCGGGTCACCGGCACCGCCGGCCCGCCGGCCCAGGCGCTGGCGGCCACCAGCAGGGCGGCCAGTGCCCACCACGGATTGAACTTGCATCGGTACTTCACCACTCGCTATCCTCCCATGCCCGGTATGTTTACGGATTCCCGGGTGGCGCCCACGGTGCGCCCATGCATTTAATCGACTGCTGACCGGTCGACGTCGACTCTGCGCACCGGCGGTGCGTCCCAGCCTGGAACGGTCCCAGCCATGGCAGAAGAAGTCCTGCGTATTGCCACCCGCAAGAGCGCCCTGGCCCTCTGGCAGGCGGAATTCGTCCGCGACAGCCTGATGGCTGCCCACCCCGGCCTGCAGGTGGAACTGCTGACCCTGTCCACCCGCGGCGACAAGATCCTCGACACGCCCCTGGCCAAAATCGGCGGCAAGGCACTGTTCGTCAAGGAACTCGAAGAGGCCCTACTGGATGGACGCGCCGACCTGGCTGTGCATTCCATGAAGGACGTGCCCATGGAGCTGCCGGATGGCCTCCAGCTGGCCGTGATACTGGAGCGGGAAGACCCGCGGGATGCCTTCGTCTGTAATAATTATGACACAATTGACACATTGCCGCAGGGTGCCCGGGTGGGCACCTGCAGCCTGCGGCGCCAGTGCCAGCTCAAGGCGCGCCGCCCGGATCTGGAGATCCTCAACCTCAGAGGCAATGTGGGGACCCGACTCGGCAAGCTGGACGGCGGCGCATTCGATGCCATCGTGCTGGCCAGCTCCGGGCTCAAGCGCCTGGGTCTCGGGGCACGTATTACCACCGAGCTGGCGCCGGACATCATGCTGCCGGCGGTGGGTCAGGGGGCGCTGGGCATCGAGTGCCGCGCCAACGATGACCGCGTGGAGTGCCTGATCGCGCCGCTGGATCATGCCGACAGCCATATCCGGGTGCGGACCGAGCGGGCCATGAACCACCGCCTTGAAGGCGGCTGTCAGGTTCCCATTGCCGGCTATGCGGAGCTGTCCCATGGCGTGATCGTGCTGCGCGGGCTGGTGGGGCGGCCCGACGGCAGCGAGGTGGTGAGCGGGGTGATCAGCGGACGGCCCGGCGACGCCGACGAGCTCGGTACCGTGCTGGCCGATGACCTGCTGTCCCGCGGCGCCGACGGTATTCTGGCTGACCTGTATGCCGAGCACTGAATTGCATCGCGGGTCGGCAACGCCGGCCCCCATCGTCGCCGCTTCGCCGCGCCGCCGCCGCGTTGTTGCCGGCCACGCATCAATCGACCCATGACGTCCGCCGAACCGCACAACGACAGTCCGGGTCTGGGTGGTATCGGGGTGCTGGTGACACGCCCGGCGCACCAGGCCGAGCATCTGTGTGCATTGATTGAACGTGCCGGCGGCCATGCGCTGCGCTTTCCGGTGCTGGAGATCCTCGATCCGGTGGACAACAGTGCCCTGCTGGAGCTGGTCGACCGGCTGGAGACCTTCGACCTGGCCATCTTCATCAGCGCCAATGCGGTCAACAAGGCCATGAACCTGGTGCTGGCACGGCGCCCGTGGCCGCCGTCGGTGCGCATTGCCGCCATCGGCAAACGATCGGCCAGGGAGTTGGAGAGCTTCGGGCACCCGGCCGACATCTGTCCGCAGCGCAAGTTCGACAGCGAGGCACTGCTGGCCATGGACGCGCTGCAGGACCTGACCGGCAGCAGGGTGGTGATCTTTCGCGGTGACGGCGGCCGTGAATATCTGGGCGATACCCTGACCGCCCGTGGCGCGCAGGTGGAGTATGCTGAAGCGTACCGGCGCGGGCGGCCCAAGGGCGACACCGGCCGACTCATGCGCTACTGGGCCCGCGGCGAGGTGCAGGTCATCACGGTCAGCAGCAATGAAGGGCTGCGCAACCTGTTCGACATGGTGGGCAAGCTGGGTCAGCAGTGGTTGCGCAAGACGCCTCTGGTGGTGCCCGGGGAGCGCGGCGCGGCGCTGGCCCGGGAACTGGGTTTCCGCGAACCGGCAGTGATTGCGCAGAACGCCACCGACGAGGCCATGCTGGAGGCACTGCTCGACTGGGCACGGTCGCGCACTCCCGACGCCCATCCCGGATGACCGGTTATACCCACGACGGTGGAGGCAGCGAGCAGCAGAGGATGACTCGATGAGCGAACACAAACCGCCCCAGTCCGAGCAGAGCCCGGCAGGCAAGAAGGCGTCGGACGAGGGCAGCGGGTCTTCGACCTCCAAGAGCAAACAAGGCGGCAGCGCCGCGGGCGCCGAGGCTCGCGGTGGCAAGGGGCGGGAAGCCGGCGGCAAACCCCCGGCATCCGGGGCCCAACCGCCCAGGAGCGCAGCGCAGGCGCCCAAGCCTGCTGCGTCCAGGCCCGGTGCGGCGGGGCGTGTCGCGCTGCCCCTGTCGGTGCTGGCGCTGCTCATCGGCATCGGCACGGCGGTCGCCGGCTATTTCATCTGGCATGAAGTGACCCGTCTGGACCAGGCCCAGCAATCCGGCGTGGACCGGTTGCAGAGCGCGGTGAAGGGGCTGCGCAGCAGCGTGGACGACCAGCAGCGTCATCTGACCCGGCAGTTGAGCGCCCTGAAGAGCCGCCAGGACAGCGTGGAGGCGGGCGTGGCCCGACTGCGGTCCGAGGTCAGCCGCAGCTCCGAAGGCTGGGTGCTGGCCAACGTGCAGTACCTGCTGCAGGTGGCCAACGAGAGCCTGCAGCTGCAGCGCGACGTGGGGGCGGCAAAGGCGGCACTGCAGGATGCCGATGAGCGGCTCAAGACGCTGGGCGACCCGGGCTACCTGCCGGTGCGCAAGGCGATCGCCAGCGAGCTGACCGCCCTGGACGCGGTGCCGGTGCCGGACATTGCCGGCATCACCGTGACCCTGGACAGTCTCATCCACCAGGTCCCGCAGCTCACTCTGCCGGGCGCGGCCGCGGCCAAGTCGGCCGCCAAGACCGGGGCGGCGACGGCTTCGGCGCCCGGCGCCGGCGGCGTCCACTGGCGGGAGTTGCCCGCCGTGGTCTGGAAGGCCCTGCGCCAGCTCGTGCAGGTCCGCCACCACGAGAAGCCGGTGGGTCCTCTGCTGGCCCCCAGGAACGAATACTTCCTGTACCAGAACATGAAGCTGCAGCTGGAAGCGGCTCAGCTGGCGGCCCTGCGCCACCAGCCCAAGAGCTACCAGGCGAGCCTGAGCACGGCCCGGCAGTGGCTGAATCAGTATTTCGTCGCCGACAATGCCCTGACCCAGAGCATGGCGCAGCAGCTGAAGGACCTGCAGTCCATCAACGTGCGCCCGAAGCTGCCCGACCTGTCCGGTTCCCTGCGCAAGCTGCGCCGGCTGCGTGCCGCCATGGAGCAGCAACAGGGGAGCCGGCCGGAGCGTTCCGGCGCGCCGCAGCCCGCGAAGACAGCGTCGCCCGGCAGCGCGGCGTCGGGAACGTCCGACAGCGGTTCGGGCGCCACCGGTAGCGGTCAGTCCTCCCAGCAGCCGGCGGCGGGTGGCCAATGAAGACCCTGTTCCTTGCGCTGGTGGTATTGCTGGCGGCAGTGGCCGTCGCCCTGGGTGTGCTCAGGGAACCGGGCTATCTGCTGATCGGTTACGGGTCCTGGACCATCCAGACCAGCCTGTCGTTGTTCGTGGTGGCGCTGGTGATTGCGTTTGCCGCCCTGTATCTGCTGATCCGCTTCCTGGTGGGATTGCACCGCATGCCCCAGCAGGTGCGCGGCTGGGAACGCCGGCGGCGGTCGCTGAAGGCGCACAACGCCCTCAACCGTGGGCTCATCGAATTGTCCGAGGGCCAGTGGGCGGCGGCCGAGCGCCGCCTCATCAAGCACGCGGACGACAGCGACAACCAGCTGCTCAATTACCTGGCGGCCGCCCGTGCCGCCCAGCGCCAGGGCGCCGATCAGCGCCGCGATCACTATCTGCGCATGGCCCACCGCAGCATGCCGGCGGCCGACGTGGCCGTGGGTCTGACCCAGGCCGAGCTGCAGATCGCCCATCGTCAGATGGAACAGGCGCTCGCCACCCTCACCCATCTGCGCACCGTTGCGCCGCGCCATGCCTACGTGCTGCGCATGCTCATGAAGCTTTACCTGCGCCTGCGGGACTGGAGCCATCTGCGGGACCTGCTGCCGGAACTGCGCCGGCGCCAGGTGATCGACGACGAGCAGGCCCACCGCCTGGAACTGCAGGTGTACGGTGCCCTGCTGAGCGATGCCGGGCGCAAGGGGGACCTGGCCGGCGTGCGGGAGGTGTGGGGGCAGGTGCCCCGGCGGCTGGCACGGGAAGAGCCGCTGGTGGTGACCTGCGCCGGCTACCTCAGCCAGCTCAAAGCGCCGGCCGAGGCCGCCGCGCTGGTGGAGGGCGTGCTCAAGCGTCACTGGAGCGAGCGGCTGGCGTATCTGTACGGGCAGATCGAAGCCGATGCCGCCGCCCAGTTCCAGGCCGCCGAGGGCTGGCTCAAGGACCACGAAAAGGATCCGGTGCTGTTACTGGCTCTGGGACGGCTGGCGCAGCGTAATCAGCTGTGGGGCAAGGCACGCAGCTACCTGGAAGCGAGTATCGGGCTCAAGCCCACGGTGGAGGCCTACCAGCTGCTGGGCAGCGTGCTGGAGCAGATGAACGAGCCCGGCGCGGCCATGGAGTGCTACCGCAAGGGTGTATCGCGGGCCGCCGAGGCCCGTGCGCTGCCGGCGTCGAACCTGGACACCGGCTGGGGCATCGGCGAGGACGCCGATGCCCTTACGGCGTTGGCACCGGCCACATCCGACAACCCGTGAGAGGCTCCAGCGGTCCGCGGGGCCGCGCAGTCGGTCCTCAGGCGCCGGAGGCCGCCTGCACGTCGCTGGCGAATTCGAACGAGTCGTAGTAGAGCTGACCCGCCGGCAGTCCGTGGGCTTCGAACAGCGTCCTGGCGGCGTCCACCATGGCGGGTGGCCCGCTCATGTACACATCGAAACCGGCGAGGTCGGGACAGGCGCGCACGACGGCCTCCGGCACCATGCCGGTTTCCCCCTGCCAGTCGTCTTCCGGCTGGGGTTCGGACAGCACCGGCGTGTACTGGAAATCGGCGTGCTCCTGCGCCCACTGCTGCGGCAGCTCGCCCAGGTACAGGTCGCGCCGGCTGCGCACGCCCCAGAACAGATGCATGGGCCGCCCGATGCCGTGATGCAGCGCGTTTTCGATGATCCCCTTGAGAGGGGCGAAGCCGGTGCCTCCGCCCACCAGGATCACGGGGCGGTCGGAGTCCTCGCGCAGGAAGAAGGTTCCCAGCGGGCCCTCGATGCGCAGCAGCGCCTTTTCCTTCATGTCGTCGAACACATGGCCGGTGAAGGAACCGCCTTCCACACGCCGCACATGCAGCTCCAGGTACTCGTCGTCGTGGGGCGCGTTGGCGAGGGAAAAGCCACGGCGGCGCCCGTCCTTGAGCAGAATGTCCACGTACTGGCCGGCCAGGAACTGCAGCCTCTCGGTGATGGGCAGCTTGAGTTTCAGGCGCATCACGTCGTGGGCGAGAAGCTCCCTTTTTGCCACCCGACAGGGCAGGGTCTTGATGACGATATCCTTGGCGGCGCCGATCTCGCGTACCTCGATGGTCAGGTCGGAGGTGGGGCGTGCCTGGCAGAACAATGCCCTGCCGGCGGCCAGATCGCCTTCCTTGAGGGCCGGAGGACGCTGCTGTCCCGGGTATTCGACCTCGCCCGCCACCAGGGTGCCCAGGCAGGAGCCGCAGGCGCCGTTTCGGCATCCGTAGGGAAACGCGAAGCCCTGGCGCAGAGCCGCGTCCAGGACGCTTTCGCCGGTTTCCACCGGGAACTCGTGGTTGCTGGGCTGTATGGTGACTTTATGACTCATGGAATGCTGCCGTGATGGATGCGAAAATCAATGAATTATCGCTGATTTTACCTGGGAGATAAACCGGTGGCGGGTGTGTTAATCGTCGGATGCGGGGATATCGGGCGGCGGGTGGCGAAGCTGTACCGCGCACGCGGGGAGGCGGTGAGCGGCACCGCCAGACGCCCGCAGCGGGTGGCCGAGCTGGCCGCCGAGGGCATTGCTCCGGTGCTGGTCGACCTGGACGATCCGGCCTCCCTGGATGACCTGCCCACCGCCGACGCCCTGGTGTTCTATCTGGCGCCGCCGCCACCCGCCGGCATGGTGGACCCGCGCATGAACGCCTTTCTGTCGGGACCCGCCGGTAGCCGGCCCCCGTCCCGGATCGTCTATGTCAGTACCAGTGCGGTGTACGGCGACTGTGGCGGCGAGTGGGTCACCGAAGGGCGTGCGCCGGCGCCGAGCACGGACCGGGGCCGGCGCCGGTTGGCGGCCGAGCGGGCCCTGCTGGACTGGCAGGATGCCACCGGCATACCGGTGGTGATTCTGCGGGTGCCGGGGATCTATGCCGCCGGACGGCTTCCGGTACGGCGCCTGCGGGAAGGATTGCCGGTGCTGCGGGCGCAAGACAGCCCCTACACCAATCGCATTCATGCCGACGACCTGGCCGCGGTGTGTGTGGCCGCGGCCGACCGCGGACGTCCCGGGGCGGCATACAACGTCAGTGACGGCCACCCGAGCACCATGACCGATTACTTCAACCGCATTGCCGATCTGTTGGAGCTGCCCCGCCCGCCGGCGGTGGACATGGCCGAGGCACGACGGGTTCTGTCCCCGGGCATGCTGTCGTTCCTGCAGGATTCCCGCCGGCTGGACAACCGGCGCATGCGCGAGGAGTTGGGCGTGACGCTGCGCTATCCGGACCTGGAAGCGGGCCTGCGCTCATGCCGTCCGTAGGTAGCGATGGGCCGGGCAAAGCGCAGTGCCGCCAAACACGGTCGGCCGGCGCGCAGCCCATGAACGGCGCGGTGCCGCCGGGGGGGCAGCCTGTCGCCCTCAGGGGGTGTCCTATGCCCTGGGCAGGCTGCGCTTGCTGCGCAGCCACTTGAGCAGCGGTTGCCACTGCTCCAGGTCATGGCTGACCAGGGAAGGCGCCAGCTCGAAGATGCCCAGCCCGCGTTCGGCCGCACGGACGTAGTTCTGGGTGTCCCGCAGGGTGGCGACGAAGGGAATGCCGAGGCTTTTCAGGAAGCGCTCCAGGGCCTGGTAGGCAAGGGTGTGCTCCCGGACGCGGTTGGCCACCACTGCCAGGCGGGTCTTCTCCCGGGATACCCTGCCGACGGTGAGCAGCTCGGCGATGAAATGGGCGGCCGCCCGGGTATCCATGGGCGAGGGCAGTACCGGGATGACGACCGTCTGGGCGCGCCGGACCAGTGCCTTCAGCTCCTTGCCCCGTACCGCCGCGGGAGCGTCCATGATCATGTGGCTGGCCCCCGGTACCGCCCGCGGCATGTCACCGTCCGCCGCTGCCAGCCCGTGGATGGGTGCATAGTGGGTT
>DATFML010000125.1:0-6674 GCA_035266965.1 Gammaproteobacteria bacterium | reverse complement strand
CGCCGTCCACTGCCTTCGGATGTGTAAGACGTCGCACACGCTGGAGAAATTCCACCGCTCGGCGCGCGGGCCGGCATCCGGGCCCGTACTGCTGTGCTTACACGCCCCTGTGTCCGGTGGTCTGCGTAAGAGATAGCCGTTGAATACATAGGGAAAGCGTCGCCCGGCCACTGTAAAGTTTCAGGACACTCTGCGCCCACCCGGAGCGACGACAGGTTGCGCCTGCATTCGCTCCGGGTCCGTTGCATAATGTGCAGCGTCATTCGTTACGGTGCGCGGCATCCCACTTCCAGACGCGTATGTATCGCCAACACTTCGGACTGCAGTACAGGCCCTTCTCGATAACGCCTGATCCGCGCTTTCTGTACATGAGTGCGCGCCACCGGGAGGCGCTGGCCCATCTGCTGTACGGCGTGGGCGAGAGCGGGGGATTCGTGCAGTTGACCGGCGAAGTGGGTACCGGCAAGACCACCGTGTGCCGCTGTCTGCTGGAGCAGGCGCCGGACGATGTCGCCGTGGCGCTTATCCTCAACCCGCGCCTGGACGCGGTCGAACTGCTCGCCACCATCTGCGACGAGTTGGGTGTGACCTATCCCGAGGGCGCCACGGTCAAGCAGCTTGTGGACCGCTTGAATACCCATCTGCTGGAGACCCATGCCCAGGGGCGCAGAACGGTTCTTGTTATTGACGAAGCCCAGAATCTCAGTGCCGAGGTGCTCGAGCAGGTGCGTCTGCTCACCAATCTGGAAACGACCCAGAACAAGCTGCTGCAGGTGATTCTCATCGGGCAGCCGGAGCTCAAGCAGATGCTGGAGCGCAGCGAGCTGCGCCAACTGGCCCAGCGCATTACCGCCCGCTATCACCTCGAACCCCTGACCCTCTCCGAGACCGGAGACTATGTGCGTCACCGTTTGCGGGTGGCCGGTGCCGAGGGTCGACTGTTCACCGATGGCGCTGTGCGGGAGATACAGACCCGCTCCGCCGGCGTGCCGCGCCTGATCAACGTGCTGTGCGACCGCGCGTTGCTGGGTGCCTACGTGGAAGAAAAGAAACGGGTCGACCGCCGTATCGTGCGGCGCGCCACCCGGGAAGTTCTGGGCCGTGGGCCGGGTCGCGGGCGACGCGCCCGCTGGCTGCCGTGGGCCGGGGGGCTCGCCGTGCTGGTGCTGGCGACGGTGGCATGGACGCTGTTGAGCCTGCGCCCCGATGGCGGGGGGCGCCACCCGCTGCCCGCCGTCGCGACACAGCCCGGCTCTCAGGAGGGTCCCATCACGGTGGCCAAGGCGGACGAGGCCCGTCCCGGTTTGCATGCCACGCCGGCAACGCACGCCGATGCGCTGCCGCGGTTGCTCGCCGACGCCGGTAGCGATGCCCGCAGGCAGGCATGGCAGGCGCTGTTCGCCCTGTGGCAGGTGCAACCGCCGGCGCAGCAACAGACCGGTTCCCCGTGCCGGGCCGCTGCGGCCCACGGCTTGCGTTGCCTGCATGATACCGGCAGTTGGAGCACGCTGCGCAACATCGACCGGCCGGCCATCATCGAACTGGTGGCGGCTGACGGCCGGCGCGTTCCGGTGCTCCTGCAGCACCTGGATGACAGTGCCGCCCGGGTCCGGATTGCGGGCCGGGTGCGCAGCCTTCCGGTCAGCGTGCTGCAGTCCCATTGGTATGGCGACTACACGGTGCTCTGGCGTCCACCGGTGGCGTCCAGGGTTTTGAAGGTCGGTGATAGCGGGCCGGACGTGCGTTGGTTGCGGAGCCGGCTCCGACGGGTGCTCGGCCCGGTACCGCCGGTCCCGGATCCGGCACGCTTCGACAGCGCCCTGCGGGCCCGCGTGGAGCGCTTCCAGCGCCGGCATGCCCTGCGCCCCGACGGCATCGTGGGGGGCCGCACATTGATTCAGTTGAATTCGGCCGCCGACCGGGCGGATACGCCGCGTCTGTGTGCAAAGCCTTCCCAACCGGCCTGAACCCATGTCCTATATCCTGGAAGCATTGAAGAAGTCCGAGCGCGACCGGGCCCTGGGTCAGGTACCCGGCATCAGTTCCGAGGCGGTGGCGCCGTCGCACTCCCGGCCGGTGACCCGGTGGGCCCTGGGCGCGATCATGGTCCTGATCGGTTTGTCGGGCGGCCTGCTGCTGGCGCGTTTCGAGACCGGTACCACCCCTCCCGGTCCGGCCACAGCCGTTTCGCCGACTGCCGACGCTCATGCCCCGGCTCAGGCCCGGTCCAGCGCAGCATCGCCGTCCGCGTCCCCAGCGCAGCCGGCTACGCCGGCGGCGCCGGCGCCACCCGCACCCCATGAGGGTGCGACGCCCCGGGCGGCTGCACCGCCCCGGCAATCCCCGTCACCGGCTGTTGAACAGGCGCACACGCCGGCGTCTCCTTCGCCTGGCGCGACGGCGAATGCCCCGTCCGCGACGCACCCGTCCAGCCCGCCGCCGGCCGCTGTTTCCGCCCCCAAAGGCAACGCGCCGTCGCTGTCGGCTTCCGATGCTGTCGAAACCAATGCCACCCCCCGGGCGACGCCCGCCGTACCTGCTGGCAGCGGGACGCCGGCGGAGGCATCGCCGACCGGGCCCTCACCGGCGGCGCCGGTCCCGGCAAAGGTTCCGCTGCTGCAGGATCTTCCCGCCAACGTACGCCAGGGCGTGCCGGCCCTGCACGTGGATGTGCATGTCTACGACAAGGACCCGGCCCGGCGCTTCGTGCTGATCAACATGCACCGCTACCGGGAGGGGGATACCCTCGCGGCCGGTCCGCGGCTGCTGCGCATCACCCAGGGCGGGGTCGTGCTGGAGTACCACGGCGTGCGGTTCCGGCTGGGCTCGGACTGAGCCGATGCCGACCGCGCGCGACGGTTCCCTCCGGCATCCCGGTGCGGGCCGTTGGTGGCTCGCGCTGGCCGGCGCGCTGCTCGGTTGCCTGTCGCACGCAGGGGCGCAGGCCGCGACCGACGGCCTGATCATCGGTTTTCGCAACCCGCAGGCGGTGACCGCGGGTGCTGTCACCGGCCCGGGAAATTCCCTTGCACAGGCATCCCGCGTCGCGGGCGTCTCCCTGACGCGGGTGCGCACCATGGGCGGTGGTGCCGTGCTGGCGCGCCTTCCTTCGCATGTGTCCCCCGCGGAGGCGCGGCGTATCGCGGCCAGGCTGGCTGCCGATCCCGCGGTTGCCTATGCCGAGCCCGACCGGCGCGTGCATGCGGCATTCGTCCCCAACGATCCGCTCTATCCCCACCAGTGGTCTTTGTACGAGGACACGGCCGGCGCACGGCTGCCCGGGGCATGGGACCTGGAGCGCGGCAGTCCGGGCATCACCATCGCCGTGCTCGATACCGGCATCCTTTCCCACCCGGACCTGGACGGCAACCGCGTCCTGCCGGGTTACGACTTCATTTCCGATCCGACCATCGCCAATGACGGCAACGGCAGGGATCCCGACCCCAGCGATCCGGGCGACTGGACATCGTCCACGCCCAGTTCGTGGCACGGACTCATGATGGCCGGGATCATCATGGCGACCACCGACAACGGCACGGGCATTGCGGGCATCAACCATTACTCCCGTCTGCTGCCGGTGCGTGTGCTGGGGGTGGGCGGCGGGCAGCTGTCCGATGTGCTGGACGCCATGCGCTGGGCGGCCGGGTTGCACGTGACCGGCGTTCCCGACAATCCCACGCCGGCCCGGGTGATGAATCTGAGCTTTGCGGCGGACGGGCCGTGCGGCCCCGCCGAGCAGGCGACCGTCGACGCGGTGGTGGCCGCCGGCGCGACGGTGGTGGTGGCGGCGGGCAACCACGCTGCCGGCAGCAGCGGCGATGTGGCCAACGTGACCCCGGCCGGTTGCGACAACGTCATCACGGTGGCGGCCGTCAACCGCAGCGGCGCCCTGGCCGCCTACAGCAACTACGGCAGCGCCGTCGCCATCAGCGCGCCGGGCGGCGACAGCGCCACCAAAACCGACGGCATCGAGTCCACCTACAATCTCGGCAAGACCACACCCGGCACCTCCGCCTACGGGTTTGTCGATGGCACCAGCCCGGCCGCCGCCATCGTCACCGGCGTGGTTTCCCTGATGGTGTCCCGCAACCCGGCGCTCACCCCGGCACAGGTGCGCGCCACCCTGCGCGCCACGGCGCGCCCGTTCCCGGATGCCAGCTGCAACACGAGCCTTTGCGGTGCGGGTCTGGTGGACGCCCGGGCGGCGGTGGCGGCCGCCGACAATCCGCTGCCCGACCCGGCGCCGGCATCACCCGTGTCTTCCCCTTCGTCCGGTGGGGGAGGCGGGGGCTGTACCGTCTCGAAAGGTCAGCACGACGGCTCGCTGATAGTGGTTATCCTGTTCGCCGCCCTGGGCTATGGGTGGCGCAGACGCCGCTGCGATTCCCGCCTTCAGTCTCGCCGGTAGGCGGTGGGGTCCGGCTGCTCCGCCGCCTCGAAGGCGGCCCGGCGTTTCAGGCACTGCGGGCAGCTTCCGCAGTGCTGCGGATAGCCCAGCAGGCAGCTGTACGTGTCCGCGAAATCCACGCCGAGCTCGGTGCCCAGAACGATCACTTCGGCCTTGCTCAATGCGACCAGCGGGGTGACGACCTCGATCGGAGAGAGCGTGCGGGCGAGATCCTCGAAACGCTGCAGGAAGTCGTTCGACGCGCCGGCGTAGCTGTCGGCGTCCTCCCGGTTCAGCGCCAGGGCCAGGCGCGCGGCGCCGTGATTGTCGGCAAAACTCAGGCCCAGGCTCAGCACCACCAGGTTGCGGTGGGGCAGTGGCACATGCAGGCGCCTGTCCAGCCCTTCCCGGAAGGCCTCCCCGACGCTCGCCATGTCCAGTTCCCTCAGCGCCACCCCCAACCGGTCGCACTGAGTCTGTGCCGCTCTGCGCTCCCGGGCCGCTCCGCGCTGACCGTAATCCACGAACAAGCCGACCGGCGAACGGCCTTGTCGCTCCTGGTGCAGCAGCGTCGTGCTTTCTATGCCGCCGCTCAGCAATACGATGGATTCGGCCATGGTAGTGCTGCGCCATCAGTCGCTGTGACGGGCAGCCTCCAGCTCGGCTTCGGTGGCATCGCGAATGTCCTGCAGCTCGACTTCGAAAATCAGGGTGTGTCCCGCCAGCGGATTGTTGCCGTCCAGGTATACGATGCCGTCGCGAATATCGGTGACGCGAAACGGCACGTCCCGCCCCTGTTCGTCCTTGCCCACCAGCTGGGCGCCCACTTCGATGTGTTCGCCGGGGGGCAGTTCGCCGAGGGGGACTTCGTGCAGCAGATCCACATCCCGCTTGCCGAAGGCGTCATCGGGCAGCAGTTTGACCCGCACCACGTCTCCGGGTCCGTGGCTTGCCAATGCGGTTTCGAGCTTGGGAAAAAGCATGCCGTGGCCGTGGACATAGCGGATCGGTTCTTCCTCGGCGGTGCGGACGACCACGCCGTCGGCCGTGGTCAGGCTGTACTGCATGGAGACCATTTTGCCCTTGGTGACAGTCTGGGAGCTCATGTCGGATTCCTGAGGAAAGTATGCCAGCAGGGTGATCGTATCAGGACGCCACTGTGCCACGGCCCGGATGAACACGCCAGCCGCGTCCCGTATACTGGGACAGGCTTTCGGACGGCGCCGAGCGGAGAACGAAGTCAAATCGGTGTGGTCCGAAAACTACAATGATCGACGTTTATCGGTTACCCACGCCATGATTCGAGCTATTCAACAGTTCTTCGAGCGACAGATGCGGGCCGCCGACGAAGGCCGGGGCGATACCGAGCATGCCCTGCGGCTGGCAACCGCCGCGCTGCTGGTGGAGATGACGCGAGCCGACTTTCACGTGGAATCGGATGAAAGATCGGCGGTGTACAATGCGCTGCGTCGTGTGTTCGGGCTGTCGGCCGAGGAAACCTCGGAGCTTGTGGAGCTGGCCGAGCAGGATGCCAGCAGCGCCAGCAGTCTGTTTCAGTTCACCCACCTCATCGACACGCATTTTTCGCCCAAACGCAAGGCCTACGTCGTGGAAATGCTGTGGCGGGTGGCCTTTGCCGACGGCGTCATGGACAAGTACGAGGAATATCTGGTGCGCAAGGTGGCCGACCTTCTGCACGTTTCCCATCGGGATTTCCTGCAGACCAAGCACCGCGTCCAGGCTGAGCTCCGGGACAAGAGGCGCGGCGGCGACTGACCACCGGCGCAGGCTTTTCGCGAGGCCCTCGGGCCCGGTGCCTCGCAGATGAGCGGCCCCTGGGAGGAGCCGCTGAGGCGCAAAAAAAGCGAAGGCCGACTTTCGTCCGCCCTCGCTTTCGTATAGCGGTCCCCCTCGTACCAGCCGATCGGCCGATCGGTCCGGCTTACACCATTTCCTTGAGATTCTTGAGCGGCAGCACCTTGACCACATTGCGGGCAGGCTTTGCCTTGATGGTCATTTCCTCGCCGGTGAAGGGATTCACGCCCTTGCGGGACTTGGTTGCGGGTTTGCGAACGACCTTGATCTTCATCAGCCCCGGAACGGTGTACACGCCCGGTCCGGATTTCTTCAGGTCCCGCTTGATGAGCTGGGACATCGTATCGAACACGGCGCTGACGTCCTTCTTGGTCAGTCCGGTTTTGTCAGCGATGAAGGAGAAGGTTTCCGACTTGGTGGTAGGCTTCTTTGCCGCCTTCGCTACAGCCTTGGTCTTGGCGGTCTTGGTGGT
>DATFML010000124.1:0-2618 GCA_035266965.1 Gammaproteobacteria bacterium | reverse complement strand
GGCCATCAGCCGGGGAGTGACGGTATGGAACGAACTGAGGGTCCGAAAGGCGGCGCAGCATGCCACCCGTCTGAACGCTGGCCTTGGCGTTGACACCACCGTGGATCCGCAATTCGACGGGACAGGGTTCACTTTGCAGTTCTGGGACACCCGCACTGGGCGTTGCTCGGCCGAGGCCCGGTGGCACTGCTTCGGGGAAGCGGGACGGGGGATGGGGGTGGCACAGGAGGTGCTCGAACGGTTGCGTCGTACCCATATCGTACCGCCCAGCCGGGGACAGGCGTGGGCGGCCGCGGTGCACTGAGGAGTCCTGTTATGACAGCACAGCATCAGACGGTGGTGGCCACCTCCTTCAACCAGGCCGCGACGGATCCGGATCGCGCTGAGCCGGACCCGACGGCATGCACCGTGCGCGGCGAAGAACAGATTCGGCAGTTGTGCGCGCGTGGCGAGCCGGGTTTCTCGTTGGGGGCACGGCGGGGAAGGGCGGTTGGACGCCAAGCAGATCCAGGCCCGGATTGTCCAGGCGATCCTGGAGTGCGACCTGGATGCCGAGCAGGACGAAGCCGTCCGGGATAGGCATCCGATCGCGGTCTTTTAGGGGCCTTGCATAGTTCGCGACTCGTGAGAAAACACCAGGTAGGGACGCAATGGCGCGTACCCGTTAACCAGAACTGGAGGTGAGTCATGAGTCGTAGAAAGAGCAGGCGGGGCCGCAAGGCCCGCTACTTCGATGAAACCGAGTCGTTCGCCCTGATGGGCCGTGACGTGACAACCATGGGCCCGTTGCCGGGCATCCCGGATGGGGCGATCGGTCGGGTGGTTGAACGGGCGAAGGCTGTGGAGCTCGACAACGGTGGATGGCAGCTCGGCGTCGAGGTGCAGCTCAACCCTGAGGCGGACACCAAGACCGTCGACTGGGTGAGCCGCGATGAGTTCTTCGACCAGTTCGAGGTGCGTTAAGTCGTTCGGGGGTTCTGTGAATTCCTTCCACGACCAAACGAACACGCTGAAGGGTTTCCCGTGCCGGGTGCCATGGCTCGCCCATGAGCCGCTCGGCGGGCACCAGGTCCGGATCCTTCAGCCGGCTGGGCATCGTGCGATGTGGCGGACGACATCGAGGAGCTCGAACGCGCGAAAGGACTCAGTAGCGACACCAGGGAAGGTGGGCAACGTCGGCCACACGACCACCGGGTCGGTGACCGACAGGTAAGGGGATATTCATGTCAGGAAGCTATCCAGGCGAGCGGACGGATCTGAGCTGTGGCGAGTGCGGTGCGCCGATGAGGCTGCGCACGTCGGTCTACGGACCGTTTTACGGGTGCTCGCAATACCCGGACTGCAACGGGGTCCATGGCGGCCACCCGGACGGCTCGCCGCTGGGTACGCCGGCGGATGCGAAGACCCGTTCGGCGCACTCGCTGGCGCATGCCGCCTTCGACCGGCTCTGGCGCGAGGCGCCGCGGTACCGCCGTTTGAGGGTGCGCGGGCCGGCGCGGGCACGGCTTCAGCAGCAGCAGAGCTCAAGGACAAGACCGAAGCGAAAGCCCGCTGAGCGGGGCGGTCGCGGTGAAAGGCCGCTTAACCCACACAATTTAACAGTTTGCCCACTCGGAAGATCCGTTAAAGGCTATTTTTTGCACGCAACTTGGGTATGGGTTGTTAAATGATATAATTTAACAGATTGGCGCAATTAAGCCGGATAATTTTGCACTTTGGAGGGAGTGGGCTGTGCCTAAGTTCGATCATTTTGCCGATATCGTCTTCGGCAGCTCCGATCCGTCCACCTCTCGGGCCATCAACCGGGCGGTGCGAGCGGGCCGGCTGCAAAAGCTCGCCCCACGTTTATATACCTCGCTGGAAGGCGCACCCGACGCCATTGTCCGCCAGTATTGGACGACGATCGCCGGGCACTTCTTCCCCGGCGCGGTCATCAGTCACCGATCCGCTTTCCGAGGTGCCAGCATCGCTGAGGGAGTCCTGTTCCTGACCGGTGATCAGGACCGGGACTTGGAGCTGCCGGGCCTGCTGATCCGGTCGAGTCGGGGGCCTGGCCCCTTGCTGGGCGACATGCCATTTGCCAACGGGCTGTTTGTCTCCTCTCAAGCCCGCTACCTGCTTGAGAACCTGCAGCCCTCGCGTGCGCGCAAGACGATGGCGCGGACGGTGCCCATCGAGGAGATCGAGGAACGCCTGCAGCAGGTCTGTAACATCAGAGGCGAAGGCGAGCTCAATACCTTGCGCGACGAAGCGCGGGCACTGGCCCCGCAACTCGGTCCCGAGGTCGCCGAACGTGAATGGCCCAAGCTCGATGCGCTGATTGGCGCCTTGCTCGGAACGCGCCCTGCCGGCGGCTTGAAAACCGATGCCGGCAGGGCGCGGGCCGCCGGTCAGCCCTATGACGCGGCCCGCGTGGCGCGTTTCGAACGCCTGGCGGTTGCCTTGCGCCAGGCGGTCTTCCCGGATCGGCCCTTCACGGACCGCGGCGATGCCTGGGTCAATGCCGCCTTCTTCGACGCCTACTTCTCCAACTACATCGAGGGGACTAAGTTCCCCCCTGATGTGGCCGCCAGAATTGTGTTTCGCGGTGAGATCATCCCCAAGCGGACCGCCGACTC
>DATFML010000123.1:0-7007 GCA_035266965.1 Gammaproteobacteria bacterium | reverse complement strand
CGTAGGTCACACGGGTCGCCTTGTCGTCCGGCGCGATGTCCGACAGGCGCACGGCGACCATGGCCAGGGGCTTGTTGGCGGCCAGCTCCAGCTCCACCACGCAGGGCCCCAGGATCTCCGTTTCCGATGCCAACGGATCGCTGTCGAAGACCAGTGCGCCGCCGTCCTCCTGGCGCTGGTCATGGGGCAGGTCCGGCGCCGCGGTGTACGAGCACCACTTGCCGGCAAAAAACCCCAGCCCCAGGGGCGACTGGATGGTCAGGGCTTCCTCCGGCGGCTGTTCGTCGGCGGCGGCGAGACGCCCGGTGGCGAGGGGGTAGACCCGTTTCGTCACGTTGGCGGAGGGCCAGCCGGGTTCGCTGACCCAGCGTCCTGGGCGGTAGGTGTAGCGGGTGGTGGGCGCTACGCTTTCCTGCATCCAGACCCGCAGCGTCGGCTCGGCCATGACGCCGGTCTCGACATCCTTGAGCCAGTGATCCCACCAGCGCAGTGCTTCCTGCAGGAAGCCGATGTCCGGGCCCGGCACGCCGATATGGGGGTACTTGTGGCCCCAGGGACCGATCAGGCCCTTGGTGGGTACCTCCAGGTTCGCCAGCAGACGGAATACGGCGTTGGAGTAGCCGTCCATCCAGCCGCTGATGGCGTACACGGGACAGCGGATGGCGGCGTAGTTCTCGCACACCGAACCGTGCTTCCAGTAGTCGTCCCGGCGCTGATGGCGCAGCCAGGTATCGAGCCACAGCCCGCTGCCTTCCAGACGCTGATGCCAGAGCTCGCGCCAGCGTTCGCCCACCATCTCCGGGTCCGGGGGCAGGGAGTTGAAGGCGAACATGGTGGAGGCCCAGGACAGGTTGTCGCCCAGCAGGCAGCCGCCCATGTGGTGCACGTCGTCGGCGTAGCGGTCGTCGGTGGAGCACAGGCTGATCACCGCCTTCAGCTCGGGGGGCTGCAGGGCCGCGATCTGAAGTCCGTTGAAGCCGCCCCAGGAGATGCCGATCATGCCCACCCGCCCGTTGCACCAGGGCTGGTCCGCCATCCAGCGGATGATCTGCACGCCGTCTTCCAACTCCTGCTGCAGGTACTCGTCGGTGAGCACCCCGTCGGAATCCCCGCTGCCCCGGATGTCCACCCGCACGCAGGCATAGCCGTGGCCCGCCACGTAGGGGTGCATGAGATCGTCCCGGTCGCGGGTGGTGTCGCGCTTGCGGTAGGGAATGTACTCGAGTATTCCCGGCACCGGTGTGCGCTCGGCGTCTTCCGGCAGCCAGATGCGGGCGGCCAGCCGGGTGCCGTCAGACAGGGGTATCCAGGTGTTTTCGATGTGGCGGATCCGGTGCGCAAAGGCGGTGACGACTTTCACTGGGGTTGGCTCTCCTGTGGTCAGCGTGTGGCTGGTCGGCGTCCCCTGTGGACAGGGTCGGCGCACGGTGCGGCGCGCGCCGTGGTTTTCGCTGCCCGTGTTCAAGACAGGACTCAACAACCTGCCGGACAAACCGGAATGGGTTTCGCCGATGGGCCGGGATTGGACTGTGCGGGTGGAACGCCCCGTGATGCCCCGATACGCCATGCTTCCGGCACCGGCGTAGCCCAGGCTTCACGAGGTTGTGTCCGAGCCGCTTTCGAATGATGGCCGCCCGGCCGCGTCCGGGCGCAGCTTCGCCGGGTCCATATCCAGCAGCGCGCTGGTGGTGCGGACCAGGGTCTGCGCCACCTGGTCGGTGGTCGACAGCGCCACCGACTCGTTGGCCGCGTGTGCCTCACTCAGCTCGCCGGGGCCGAACAATACCGTGGGCGTGCCCGCCAGACGCACCCAGCCCGCCATGTCGCAGCCGTAGGGCGCCCCCACTGTCGCGGGCCGCTCCCCGAACACCAACTCGCCCGCATCGGCCAGGGTCTCCACCAGCGGATGGTCCAGGGGCGTGTCGGCCGAGCCGAAACCGGCCGCCTTCCAGCGGATTACCGGCGGATGCTCCCGCAGCCAGGGGTCGTCGGCGATACCCGCCATCAGGCTGCGCTCGAAGCGGGCCTTGGCTTCGGCGGTCGTCTCGCCCAGGGCCACTCCCACGCGCAGTTCCACCTGCAGGCGGTCCATGACACTGGAGCTCCAGGTTCCGCCCTGCACAATGCCCACATTGGTGGCATAGGGCAGCTCGAGGGCGCGCATCAGCGGGTTCTCTTCGGCGGCGTTGAGCTGCGCTTCGGCCTGGCGCAGCACCTGGTGGATGGTGAAATAGTGGTCAAGGGCGCTTTCGCCGGCGAGGCGGGTGCTGGCGTGGGCCGCAAGGCCGGCGACTTCCAGGGTGCACGACATGGCGCCGGCGTGGGCAAGCACGATGTGGGGCTTTCCTGCACTGCAGGTGGGCTCGGGAATGATGGCGGCGTCGGCGCTCCAGCCGCGGCGTATGGCGGCCAGGGTGCCCAGCCCGCTGTCCTCTTCGGCGGGCACGGCCACGAACACCACCCGACCGGGAAAATCCCGGGGCCCGCGGGCGAACGCTTCGAAGGCTTCCAGGGCGGCGATCAGGCCGGATTTCATGTCGGAGGCGCCGCGACCATAGACCCGGTCGCCTTTCACCTCGCCGAGAAACGGATCGGCGGACCATTGCTCGTAGTCGCCGGGCGGTACCACGTCCACATGGCCGGTGAGCAGAATGGTGGGCCCGTGGCGGGGGCCTCTGACCAGGCCGGCCACCACCGGTACCCAACCGCGCTCCACTTCGTGGCCGGGATAGTCCGGGTCTCCAAGCAGCTTGGCGATGCCGTCGTACCAGTAGTCCACTTCGGCCCCGCTGTCGCTGAGCCAGTTGGCGATGTGCCGGATGGCCAGCTCCTCTTCGCCGGTGACCGAAGGGATGCGCACCAGGTCAACCAGGCGCTCGCGCAGGCGGTCGGAGTCTATGAGTGTGGTGCGGTCTTTCATTGCCGGCCCTCTGTCATCCAGCTTAGACGTTGTCCCGCGGGATGGTCACGTCCCATTCCCGATGAAATACATGGCGCCCGTTCTCCTCGGCATCCAGCGTGGCGGTGATGTGAAAGTCCAGGGCGTCGGCGGTCATGACCGTCTCGGTGATCGTGCGCACCTGCCAGTCGCCGCGGCGAAAGCCCATCACCCGCCGGGTCTCGCCGCGGGCCGAGCCGCTGTCGTCATCACGGATGCGGTAGCGTTCCACGCCCCGGTGCTCGATCTCGGTGCCGACGTTCTCCAGGCGGTAGACACCGTGGGAGTCGTGTACTTCCAGGGTGAAACTGTCGTCCTCCAACTCCCGGGTGATGCGCCAGGCATAGTCCGGAGGTTCTATCTCGGTCTTTTCCGGTATGACGGCGCCGGCGGGCGCGGGGAGCGCATGCAGGTCGGCGTCGGCGGCGCTCGCCGCCCGTACCGGCAGCAACAGGGCGCTGGCGCCGGTCCACAGCGCCAGGGTTGTCCGTTCCGGCGGCGGCCAGGCGAGCGGCCAGTAGGTTCCGGACACGGCCAGGCGGATGCGGTGGCCGGCCGGAAAACGCTGGGCGATGTCGTTGAGCTGCACCCGCACCCGGTACCGTTCCCCCGGCACCAGAGGCTCGGGTCTGGCGTGACTGTTGCGGTGAGTGAGGTTCAGCAGCCCGTAACTGACCCGCGCCACCTGCCCGTCGGGCTGCACGTCGTTCAGTCGCACCGCCACCATGGCCACCGGCCGGTCGGCGCTCAATGTCAGCTCCACGACCGGTGCGCCGAGAATCTCCAGCGGTGTGTCCAGGGGACCGGTGTCGAAGACCAGCGAGCCGGCGTCGTCCTCGCGCTGGTCTCCGGGCAGGTCCGGGCCGTCCGCATAGGAGCACCACTTGCCCGCCATCAGCCCCACCCGCAGGGGCGAGCGGATACGTAGCGGCTGCCCGGCGGGTGGATCGGGGATGTCGGTCAGACCGCCGACGTCCAGAGACAGCCTCTGGTGCCGGATGTTGGTGCCGGGCCATGCCGTCTCCCCTACCCAGCGCCCGAGCCGTTCCTCATAGCGATGCCTGGGTGCCATAGCGTCCAGCATCCAGGCCCGCACCATGGGCTCGTCCATGATGCCGGTGTCCCTGCCCTTGAGCCAGTGATCCCACCAGCGCAGGGTTTCCTCCAGAAAACCGATGGCCGGGCCGGCCTCTCCCAGGTGGGGGTAACGGTGGCTCCAGGGTCCCACCAGGCCCTTGCGCGGTACCTCCAGGTGCTCCAGAAGCCGGAACACCGCATTGGAGTAGCCGTCCGCCCAGCCGCTGACCGCGAACACCGGGCAGCGGATGGCGCTGTAGTCCTCGCACACCGAACCGTGTTCCCAGAACGGGTCCCGGCGTTGGTGGCGGCTCCAGGACTCCAGCCACAGGCCGCTGTCCTGCAGCCGCTGCAGCCACAGCTCGCGCCACTGCTCGCCGACGGTCTCCGGGTCCGGCGGGCAGCTGTTGTTGGCGAACATGATGGAGGACCAGGACAGGTTGTCCAGCAGCATGCAGCCGCCCATGTAGTGCACGTCGTCGGCATAGCGGTCGTCGGTGGAGCAGACGGTGACAACGGCTTTCAGCGCACGGGGCTGCAGGGCGGCGATCTGCAGGCCGTTGAATCCGCCCCAGGAGATGCCCAGCATCCCGACGTTGCCGTCGCACCAGGGCTGGCGGGCCAGCCAGTCGATGATGGCGACCCCGTCGGCCAGTTCCTGGGGCGTGTACTCGTCGGTGAGCACGCCTTCGGAATCGCCGCTGCCCCGGATGTCAACCCGCACACCCGCGTAGCCGTGTCCCGCCAGGTAGGGGTGGGTGATCTCGTCCTCGAAGGTGCGCAGATCCCGTTTGCGATAGGGAATGTATTCCAGGATGGCCGGCACCGGGTGGGCTTCGGCATCCTCGGGAAGCCAGATACGGGCTGCCAGGGACACACCGTCGGCCATGGGGATCCAAACATGGTGCAGCTCGCGCACCCGGCGGGGGAACTCGGTGACGGTCTTCATGATGGCGCGTTCCTGCCTCCCTGGTACGGCTTCAATGGCAATCCCGTATGCGGAACCGCAAGCGGCGCCTGCACGCCTGGTAGGCGTCCCGTATGCCCTGGGGATTGTCGGCGCCTGCGTACACGAGGGCCAGCACGTAGCTGTAGCTTTCCTGGTGGGTGAGCTCGGAAAGACGCGTGCCGGGCTGCACATGGGGCTCAAAAACCAGCTCCGGAATATCCTTTCGTACAGCCTCCACGTCGGCGTCGCCCGGGACGCTCTCCACCACCCCGTCGCGGTAATGGCGCAGAAAGCAGCAGGCGGCATAGCGGAACGCTCCCCGGCGGTGGGGAAAGTCGGGGCGTGTTCCCAGCGCCACATCCACCACCACCTGGTGATTGGAGACGCCGTCGACCTTCTCGAACAGCTCACTGTGATGTTGTGCGATACGGGTGTTGATCTCCAACAGCCAGATCCGGTCCGCCGCCGAGTCCCAATAGAACTCGATGTTGAAGGCCGCATTGTCGTAACCGATGTGCTCCATTACCCGGCGGGCGATGGCCCGCATGCGCCGCCGGATCCGTACCGGCAGGCGGGAAGGGTACTGGTAGCGCAGGAAGGTGGACTTGTTGCGGGCCCGGATGGAGTCCACCAGTCCGTGGTAATGGACCTCGCCCCGGAACACGTAGCCTTCCAGCGTGCACTGGCGCCCCCCGATGATGGACTCGGCGATGCAGTGGCGGCCGTCCACGGCGGCGACTTCGGGCGGCAGCTCCGTTTGCTCGAGAATATAGTTGAAAGGGTCCGCGAAGATGTGGATCTGCTCGCGAATCGCCGCCCGGGCGTGTTCGAACTGCTCGGCGTCGCCGATGCGGAATCCCAGAAAGGAGCCTGCGGACTTGATCGGCTTTACCCAGAACGGATAGTCCAGCTCCATGCGTTCCAACGCCCGGTCGTCGAACGGATCGAACGCCTGAAAGCGCGGGACATGTTCCGGAATCGCCTCGCGCTGCACCAGTCGGCTCCAGTACTTGTGCTCGCACTTGAGCAGACTCTCCAGAGACGGGGCGGGTACGCCGAACCGGCGGGCCAGCAGAGGCACCATGGTACTCACCGGGAAGTCCACGTAGCCGATAATCGCGTCCGGGGGCTCTGCCGCCGCGGCAATTTGGCTTTCCGCTTCCTGAAGCATCTGGGCCACGGGAAATTCCGTTCCCTCCAGGATCCGGTCCGGGTCGAGAATCCCGTGGTAGCGGTAGTGCCCGGCGCCGCGCAGCCTTTCCAGCTTGCGCCGGTTGAAGTCGTTCAGCCCCAGCACATAGATGTTGCGTACCTGCGCCACCGATGGTCTTCCCCGGACTCGATCCCTTTATTGTCCAGCTTAGCAGGGCTCGCACCGGACGCATCGCACCGGACGCATCGCACCGGCCGTGGGGGGGCAGCGGCGTGTCGGTCGGCGGGGCTCCTTCCATGGGCGCGCCGAGTGTCTACACTTGCCGTTGTCCGCCAAGGATGCGGACGGGGTCTGCGGATCCCGTTCCCCTGCGTCGTCCGGGGTAGACAGGACGAGATTCCGGTGGGCTCCGTTGGAGCCCGGCAACCGGGGCACGCATCCAACCGCCGCCATGCATGGAACGCCGTGGACCTGACACATTTCCAGAACCTGATCGGGGAAAAGAACCACATCGTCTGGTGGCAGATGAGCGTTCGTGCGGTGATCATATTCATCTACGGCGTGACGATGATGCGCGTGGCCGGCAGACGGGCGTTCGGTCGGGCGGCGCCCCTGGACATCATTGTTTCCGTGCTCATCGGCTCCAACCTGAGCCGCGCACTGACCGGCAACGCTCCGTTGTTGCCGACCCTGGCCGCCACCACGGCGCTGGTGTTCGTCTACTGGCTGGTGCTCTACACCGCCTATCTGTCCCGGTTCGCCTCCTGGCTGGTCAAGGGCCGCTCCACGTTGCTGATCGGGGGCGGCAGGATCGATTGGAAAAGCATGAAGCAGGAAGGACTCACCGAGGGTGATCTGGCGGAAGCCATGCGTGCCAGCGGCGTCAAGCA
>DATFML010000122.1:0-3281 GCA_035266965.1 Gammaproteobacteria bacterium | reverse complement strand
CGCGACCATGTAGTAGGTGGCGGTCAGCGTCTGCGCCAGCACCAGCGTGATCAGTAGCGCGCGGCGCAGATAGGCGGCACGGCGCCAGGGCACCGTCCGGTCCGCCTGCCCGCCGCGACGGGCCGCCGCCTGGGCTGTTGTCGATGCGCCCATCAGTCCGAGTCGTAGTGGATACTGCCGCGTGTCATGACCGGGCACGGCGGCGGCACCTCGACGGCCGGCACGGAGAAGCGTCCGTCCAGCTGGTCCATGGTGCGCGGCAGCATGTGCCCACCGTTGTCGTCCAGCGCCGCGCGCACCGCGTCCACGGCTGTGCGGCTGACCTGGGCGGTAGGCGGGACCCCGGCCAGTTGCAGGTAAGCGATCAATCGCCCCAACGCGCATTCGGCAGGTGTGCGTGCCATCATCAGCCTCCTTTGGCCAGAATGTCGTTGTCCGGCGGCAGCAGGTAGTTCCAGGTCTCTGTCAGGGTCCGCTTGCCGTCTTTGAGGAATGCCCGTAGCGCCAAAGGTTTGCCCTGAGCCGGCTTGGCGAGTATCGACAGACGCCAACGGTGCACGGCGGCAATGTACTGGACGTAGTGCTCGAGAACCTTGCCTCCCTGCTGGGCGCTGACCGTAGCCACCACCGACGCGTGGGGTGACAGTTTGGCCAGCGGTTTGCCGGCGAAATCCACGATCACCCGGTAGGCGCCTTTGACGTTGCCGCCGCCCACCTTGTCGCCGTTACCCACGAACGTGTTGACGGCATGTCCCATGGGCTCGTTGGGCACATCGCTGTTTCCGAATTTCAGGGTGTAGGAGAACTTCATGGGTTTACCCGCCGCGGGTTGCTTGTCCGGGCTCCAGAAAGCCACGATGTTGTCGTTGATTTCCTGGGTCGACGGCAGCTCGACCAGAACCACATGCCCCTTACCCCAGTCCGCACCGGGTTCCACCCAGGTGCTCGGTCGCTCGCCGTAGCGCGCCCCGGGGTCCTGGTAGTCGTAGAAAGCGGTGTGTCGCTGCAGCAGCCCGAAGCCCTTAATATTGCTTGTCCGGAAGTAATTTCTCTGCAGCGTCTTCGGGTTGATCAGTGGGCGCCACAGCCACTCCCCGGTGCTGCCGTTGTGTATGAGCAGCCCGTCGGAGTCGTGTACCTGGGGTCGCCATTCACCGGCCGGCCTGGGGGTGTTCTCACCATAGAAGAACATGCTCGTGAGCGGCGCCACTCCCAACAGCTTGATGGCTTTGCGCGCAAACAGGACCGCGTGCACATGCAGAATAGTGGCGCTGCCGGGATAGACGTCGAATCGATAGGCGCCGGTGATGCTCTTGCCGTTCAGCAGCGCAAAGAAGGTCATTGCGTGGGCGTTGTTGGCGGGCCTTTCGAGCCAGTACTCCACGAACGACGGAAAGTGTTCGCCCGACGGCAGCCCGGTGTCGATGGCGATGCCCCGTGCCGAGCTGCCGAACGTGTTGTCGCGCCCCACGGCGCGAAAATAACTGGCGCCGGCGAATACCAGAAACTGATTCTGGACACTGGGCTTGTGCAACGGGTAGGTCAGTTTGAATCCTGCGAACCCGAGGTCGGCCGGTATGCGTTTCGCCAGATCGGGATCGGCATAGGTGAAATCATTCTTACGGTAGGAAACGCTGTGCACGCCGCTGCTGTCCACGACGTGGACCTTCACCGGATGGGTGTAGTAGAGACCGGGAGACACCAGCATCACCTGGAAGCGCGAGCCGCCGGACCGCCACAGGCTGCGTTGCGGTTTGAAACGTATGCCCTGGTAGTCGTTGAAGCTCATGTTCTGGAGAAATTTCGGGATAGACGCCGGTGCCTGGTACGGCTTGTGGGCCAGCGCTTTGGCCTTGGCGATCACGTCCTTGAAACTGAAACCAGCCGCCGATGCGGGTACTGCCAACAGCGCTCCCAGCATGGCCACCACCAGCGATATCCTGCGCATTGCTCACAACTCCCTGTTTTGTTTGTCAAGCATAACCCAGCCCCCGACCGCGTTCCATGTCGTGCCCGGCCTGGCATGGTTTGCGGACCCACTATGGGAACGTTGCGCGGTGTCCGTTCCCCGGAGCCTGGTTCGGGTATGGCCGCGCCGTGAGTTGGAACCGAGGCCCGGGAGCGGATGATACCGGTATTCAGGCCTTCGGTCCGCCTGTGTCCACCGGCAGATTGGGGATTTGCACAATCGTTCGGGACGGACGCAGAGACGCAAGTCGCCTGCCCCTGACGGTTAAAGATTGCACGCCTTCCGCCGTTACCGAGGACTGAAAACCGCGTTCTACGAAGTAGCCTGCGCCGAGTGCGCAAGGAGCCGCAAGATCATGGCCACCGAACAACCCGTTCGTGGCGACCGGCCAGAGTTGCAGTATCTCGACGACCGATCCAACGACTTGATTCAGCAGGTGTCCCACAACCTCGCGTGGATCGAGGACCTCTACCGACTCAGCCAGCAAATTGCCACAAACGCCCGCTCCGGTGCGGCGCTGGAAAGCATACTCCACCATATCGTGTCGGGCTTTTCCGCTACCACCGGCAGTCTTTCCCTGATGAACGAGTGCGCCGACGCGCTGACCATTGTCGCCGCCGTCGGGCTTCCCGCCGGGGTATTGGGGGAAGTCGTCCCGTTGGGCAATTGCGTCCTCGGACATGTCGCGAGCGAACACCGGGCCATACTGATCAATGGCGACATGCCGGCGCAATTTCGGGGTCCCTACTGCACCCCCTGTGAAGCCAAACCACCCCCTTCGGCGATATGCTGGCCTCTGGAATCGGACAGCGCCGTAGTCGGCGTCGTGTGTCTGAGCCGTGACGATCAGCAGCCGCCGTTCGCCGCGATGGACATGGAACACGGGCAGATGCTGGTGAATCTCGTCAGTCTGGCCCTTGAGAACGCCCGCATCCATCAGCATGACCGCCAGCAGATCGACAAGCTGGCCAGGATGAACAAGGCCATGAAGGCCATGAACGAACGTCTGGAGCAGGCGCACAACCAGTTGCTCCAGTCGGAGAAACTCGCATCCATCGGCCAGCTTGCCGCCGGTGTCGCCCATGAGATCAACAATCCCGTCGGCTATGTGTACTCCAACCTGGGTACTCTGCACCGTTACGTGGAGGACTTGTTCGAGGTGCTGGACGCCTACCAGGCGGCCGAGGCGGCACTGGCCGGTCACGGGCCCGCCCTTGAGCAGCTGCGGGCGCTCAGGCAGCGCAAGGATCTGAATTTCCTGCGTGCCGATCTGACCTCGTTGGTGGCAGAGTCCCAGGAGGGGATTACCCGG
>DATFML010000121.1:0-12045 GCA_035266965.1 Gammaproteobacteria bacterium | reverse complement strand
ACCACCAAGTCCCAGCGCAAGCTGTTCTTCAATCTGCGCAGCTCCAAGAAGCGGCTGGGGTGGTTCAATGGCGAGGAAGTCGCCACCGTGGCCCGGGAGCTGGGCGTCAAGCCGGAAACCGTGCGCGAAATGGAGTCCCGCCTGAGCGGCCAGGACATCGGCTTTGACGGCGCCGGGGACGACAGCGACGATGAACCGACAACGCGGGCGCCGGCGGCCTATCTCCAGGACCTGCGCATGGATCCCGCCAGCCAGGTGGAGCAGACCGATTGGCAGACGCACAACACCAATCAACTGTACGAAGCGCTGGCCCAACTGGACGAGCGCAGCCGGACGATTCTGGCCGAGCGTTGGCTGGCGGAGGACAAGACCACCCTGCAGGATCTGGCAAATCGCTACGACGTATCGGCCGAGCGCATACGCCAGCTGGAGAAGAACGCCATCGGCAAGCTGCGCGCCACCCTGGAAGCATGACGGGCCCGCTAATGTCGGGCTCACGCCGAACGGCTCCGATATGGGGCCGTTCTTTATTTCCGGGCCCCGACGTCGTCGCCAAACAGTAGAACCTGTCTCAAAATCGTGGATCGGTCGTCAAGACAAGGCGCGGATTGCGCGAGGCGCGCAGTCTACACGGGCAAATGAGCACCGCCGCGCGATGCGCAACGCAGGATTGGCGGGCGAGACGCCTTTTGAGATAGGTTCTAGTCAGGTCCGGGCTGTAGCGCTGGGAGATATGCAGGAGAGCCGGGAGACTCGCTCGTTGCCCTCAAAGATCCGATCGTTGCGGCCGCAACGACCTTGTGCCAGTTGCCTGAATTGCGGCGTGGGGGCACAGGAAACCCCTGCCCTGCTACGGGTCACCGCTGGTTGCGGCGCTGTTCGTTCAGGAGATCAGGAGAAAATAACGGAAAAGAAGCTCAGCCAGGACACGATCACCAGCGCGACGATAATCAAGATAGGCAGATTCTGGAAGGTGAACATGTGCATGGCGGGCATCCGATATCTCTGAATATGCTGAATATCTTAAGTTAATCGTCCGATCTCTTCAACCCTGACTCAGTGCCGTAGTCCGGCACCCGCGGATCGTCGTCGTCCATGAGAATACGGTGGGCGGGCCCTTCCAGGTCATCGTACTGGCCATTGCGGATTGCCCACACCAGAAACCAAAGGGCGACCCCCATGGCCACCACCGCGATGGGAATCAACAGGAACAGTATCTGCACGGCAACACCTGCACGCTGGATGCCTCAATATTCATAGTATCGCGCCGCAGGCTTCCGGTTTGAAGCCCCCGCTACCGACTCGGCCATCCACCGCCCCAACCGACCCTGCTGCGGGCCGGCGCCGAGAACGGGATCCGCTCCAGCACGCCCGAGCCCGGCGCTCCTCAGTGATCATGACGGTCGGTCCGGTTGCGTACCGCATTGCTGTTGGGGAAATGGCTGGGCAGGCTGCTGCCGGTGGGCACGCTGGTGGTGCAATGGGTGACCGGGGGCAGGGTATCCGGGGTATGCTGAGCGCCCGCACCGTAGCGCCAGGGCGACGCTGCCCGCGGTCGGTTGTGCTGTCGCCCGGTGACCAGAACCAGTGCCGCAAATGCAGCAACACTCAGCGCCAGAGCCACAGCCGCCAAAATTGCGATCGTCACCGGACCACCCCCTTGCTGTCATCGAAAAACACGACTGTCATGTCGGCTTGCCAAACCCGGGCCCGGCGGCCCCGGTGCGTTCAGGAGCCCTGCGCCGAAACCTCCGACCGGGGCTTGGACGCCACCGGCGGCCGGCGGCCGGCCCCGATCGGCCGGGTCAGGCGCAGGGCATTGAGTACCACCAACAGCGAACTGGTGGACATGCCGATGGCAGCCATCCAGGGAGCCACCAGACCGGCCGCTGCCGCCGGCACGGCAATCACATTGTAAAGCACGGCCCATGCGAAATTCTCGTGAATGATTCCCATGGTGCGCCGGGCTTCGGCCGCCGCCTGTGCCAGGTGGGGCAGATGCTCGGACAGCAGCACCATGTCCGCGGTCGCCTGGGCGAGCTGAGTCCCTGACCCCATGGCAAGAGACACCTGGGCACGGGCCAAAACCGGAGCGTCATTCACCCCGTCCCCGACCATGGCCACCACCGCCCCGTCGGCCTGCAGGCGGCTGATGTAATCCAGCTTGTCCTGGGGCTTGAGTCGGGCGTGAGCCTCTTCGATACCCAATGTCCGCGCAATATGGGCGACCGCCTCCGGGGCGTCTCCGCTCAACAGCGCCACCTGCAAACCCATTTCGGTCAGGGCCCGCACCGTATCCACCGCGCCGCTGCGCAGTCTGTCGGCCAGCACGAAGACCGCCACGGGACCCTGCTCGTCGCCCAGCACCACCTGGGTCGCGCCCTGCTCAAGCACTTCCTGCGGCAACGGACCGCCTCCCATGGCGGTGATGTACTCCGGTGTGCCGATCCGGTAGCGACGACCCTGCACCGCGCCTTCGATACCCTCGCCGGGTGTCGACCGGGCATCGGCGACCGCCAGGGTGGCGGGGGAAGCGGCGCGACGCAGGGCCTGAGCCACCGGATGTTCCGAACCCTGTTCCAGGGCCGCCGCTACGGCCAGGCAGCGGTCCGGGTCGAGATCCCGCAACGGCACCACCTTGTCCAGCGCCAGGCGACCTTCGGTGAGCGTCCCGGTCTTGTCGAACACCACATGGGTGGCCTGGGCCAGTGTCTCCAGGGCATGTCCCCGGGTGGTCAGTACACCGAGGCGCGTGAGCGCGCCGGTGGCCGCGGTGACCGCCGCCGGTGTGGCCAGGGACAGGGCGCACGGACAGGTGACCACCAGCACCGAAAGCGTCACCCGGAACGCCTCCGACGGATCGTGGTGCCACCACCAGAAGGCCACGCCCATGGCCAGCACCAGCAGGGCCGCCACGAACCAGCCCGCGGCGCGGTCGGCCACCAGCGCCAACTTGGGCTTTTCGGTCTGGGCACGGTCCAGCAGCCGGACGATGGACGACAGCACCGTCTCGCCACCCACCTTCTCGACGCACATGATCAGCGGACTTTCCACGTTGACGGTGCCGCCCACCAATGAATCATTCATCTTCTTTGCCTGGGGCAGGCTCTCGCCGGTCAGCAGGGATTCATCCACCGAGCTCAGACCTTCCAGGATGGAACCGTCGGCAGGCACGGTGTCTCCGGGCCTGACCAGAACGCGATCGCCGGGCGCCAGCTCCGTCACCGGAACCACTTCCTCCGAACCGTCATCCCGCAGCCGCGTCGCCGCTGCAGGCAGCAGTCGTACCAGCTCTTCGGCGGCGCGTCCGGCGCGGTGGCGCCCCATCATTTCCAGAAAGCGCCCGGTCAACAGGAAGAACACGAACATGGTGACCGAGTCGTAATAGATCTCTCCGTGCCCGACGACGGTGGCATAGGCGCTGGCCGCGAATGCCGATCCCACAGCAATCGCCACCGGCACGTCCATGCCCAACTGACTGTGACGCAGGTCCCGCCAGGCGCTCTGAAAAAAGGGCCGCGCGGCGTACAGCACCACCGGCGTGGCGATCAGCAGGCTGACCCAGCGCATCAGGTCCCGTATGTCCCATTGCATGCCGTCGTAGTCGCCGGCGTACATGGCCACCGCCAGCATCATCACCTGCACCATGCCCAGGCCCGCCACGGCGATGCGGCGCATGGCCAGACTGCGTTCGCGCTTGTGTACCGTGTCCTGGCGGGCGGTGTCGAACGGATGGGCCACGTAACCGATGGCGGCGATCGCCTTGAGAATGTCGCTGAGATGGATGCGGCTGTCGTCCCAACGCACGCGCGCCCGATGGGTGGAATAGTTGACGGTGAATTCGAGCACGCCGGGCAGGGTGCCTACATGCCGCTCGTTCAACCAGACACAGGCTGCGCAGACGATACCTTCCAGGATAAGCGCGGCCTCGCGGACATTCTCGGCTTCCGTGCGCACGAAGCTCTGCTGAAGCTCCGGGCGGTCGAAAAGCTCGAGCTCGCGGAGTTCCTCGGGCACCAGCCCGGCACCGGTGCGCGACTGTTCGGTGCGGTAGCGATAGAAATCGGTCAGTCCACCGTCCACGATCGCCTGCGCCACCGCCTGACAGCCCGGGCAGCACATCGCCCGGTACTGCCCGTCGATGTGCACGCCGTAGGCGCTGCCGGGCGGCACCGGCAGCCCGCAGTGAAAACAGCTCTGGCTTTCCGTGTCGGGGGAACTGCCGGGTACGGTGGGTTGAGTCATGATGGAACGGAATCCGATGGGCCGGAACGCGCCGGCGCCGGCCGATCCGGGACGATGGGCGACAGCCCCGTCAGCCAGCGCCCTGAGAGGCGCCGGCACCGGAAGAGCGGCTCCGTGCCGTGACGCTGGTACTGGCCTGCACCTCATGCAGGTCCTTGCCGTGCCTGATCTGCAACAGCAGTCCCCACATCCCGGGTACCGGCAGCACTACGTCAGCACGATAGACCCCGGGCGCCGATTCCACAAGGCGTATGGGCCGGTCGTCGCTGCTGTTGGAGGGGCGCAGGAACACGGCGTCGACCCGGGCACCGGCGATGGGCTTGCCGTGGCGGTCGGTGACTGCCACCTGAAACTGGGTCGCCCGGCCCGCCACCGGATTGCCGAGCCAGCCCTGTCTCACATGCCAGCCCTGGGTCTGCTGGCGCCGGTACTGTGCCAGATAGGCGTTGTAGCCCTCCTGATTTTCCTGGAAGTCCCGGGCCACCGTCCCCGGAAACTCCGACCGGATCTGGCCCGGCTCGCTGGCGGGAGTGGGCAGCACGTGGCGTGTCCACGAATCGGGCAACCCCTGGGTGGCAATCGCCACGAAGATGCTGTCCAACACGATAATGACACCGAAAAAGCCGATGATCGCCGCAGGCGCCCAATGAAAGCCGGTTTCAGCACCCTCGGCCCGACGCTTTTCCATATGGCTGGTGATCAGCCCCAGGAAGAAGGCAACAATGAGATAGCTGGCCACATGGATGGACATCACATCGCCGCCATGGGCCTGGATGATGGCGTCCGGCATATAGATGGCCAGGGAGAGCACGGCGATGATGACGGCAATGGTCTTGCCACCCATGCGGGTGAATCGATACAGACCGCCAAAGACCGCCAACTGGGCCAGCACGCCCAACGGAACGGTAAGCAGGGGATTCATTGGGAGGCCTCCCGACCAGGCATGTAGAACGGCACCGGCTGCGTGAGCGGCGCCATGTCATGGTGCTCCGCCGTCACTTTGAAGTGGAAAGTGCGGGGTTTGTCTTGTTGGGCGTCCGGATGCAGGCGCACCCGGGCCATCAGGCGCAGACTCTGCTCCGGCGCCAGGTGGATCTCCCTGAATCCGCCCATCTCCAGCTTCGCGTTCTGCAGGCCGAAGATGGAGATCTTCAGATCCAGAGTGCGCTCGGATTTGTTGTTGAGCTTCAACTCGTAGCTGTTCTGGATGCTGCCGTCGGACAACAGCACATAAAGCGGGTTACGGACCTGATAGACCTCCATATCCAGCGGGGTCCGGGTCGCGATACTGAACGACAGCAGGCCGATCGCCACCAGCAGCACGAAACCGTAGCCGAGGGTCTTGGGCTTCACGATCCGGGTTTTCTTGCCGTGCTGCTCGTTGTCTGAGGTATATCGAATCAGCCCCCGCGGCCAACCCAGGGTGTCCATGATGTTGTTGCAGGCGTCCACGCACAGGGCGCAGGAAATGCACTGGTATTGGAGACCGTTACGAATATCGATACCGGTGGGACAGACCTGCACGCAATAGCCGCAGTCGATGCAGTCGCCCGCCCCCTGTTTCATGCGTTCCTCACGGCCCTGGAAGCCCTTGGCCGCCTTGTGGCGTCCGGCGCTGCCCTCGCCCCGCTTCTCGTCGTAGGCGACGATTAGCGTGTCGCGATCGAACATGGCGCTCTGGAAACGCGCGTAGGGGCACATGTAGGTGCACACCTGCTCGCGGGCCAGGCCGGCCATCACATAGGTGGTGACCATCAAGAACAGGGTGGTCGCGTAGGCCGGAAACGGCGCCGTCCCCGTGAAGAACTGAACGACAAGATGTGGCGCGTCCGCCCAATACAGAGCAAAGGTGAGCCCGGTCCAGAAACCCACCGCCAGCCACAATAGATGGGTCAGAGTCTTCTTGGCGAGCTTTTCGCCACCCCAGGGAGCCTTGTCCAGTCGGATGCGCGCCGGGCGTTCCCCCTGCACCAGCCGTTCGATCAGGACATAGACGTCGGTCCACAGGGTCTGAAAGCAGAAATAGCCGCAGAAGACCCGCCCGGCGATACCCGTCACCATGAACAGCAGGATGGCCGCGATCACCAGAATACCGGCCAGCCAGAAGATGTCCTGGGGGTGAACGACCAGATCGAAGAGATAGAACCGCCGAGTGGCCAGCTCGAACGAAACCGCCTGATCGGGGCCGATGGTGCGGTCCCAGGGAATCCAGGGCAGCAGAAAATACACGCCGTAGGCCAGCGCCAGGATGCCCCACTTCAGTTTCCGGAAGCGGCCCTTGACGGACCTTGGATAGATGGGAATGCGTTTCTGGTAGAGGATTTCCTCTGATGCGGTCATTCAATCATCCCGTTGAACGGGGGGTCCGAACGGCGGAGGTACGCCGGCGCCGTCGGAGCGACACCGCCGGCGCAGGCTTACTTGCCGCCGCCGAGTTCGTGGACGTATACGGTTAGCAGCTTGATCTGCGTGGGCGACAGGCGGTCCTTCCAGGTGGGCATCACCCGGTGCACGCCGTTGCGGATGACGCTCTCGACGGCCTTGATCTTGCCCGCGATGGTCGGCTGGTCCGGTACGTCGGCGATGGTCCAGATGCTGTCGGTCAGGTTGGCCGAACCCTGGGACTTCAACCCGGTGCCGGCATGGGTGTGGCAGTAGTAGCAACCGCCCTGCTGGCCGTTGAAGATCACTTTGCCGCGGGCCGCCTTGGATGAATCCACCGAGTGTCCGGAAAGGCTCAAGACGTAGTTGGCCACGTCGTCGAGTTGGGTCTGGTTGAAGGTATCCTTGAACGAGGGCATGAAGCCCACATGTCCATAGGTGATGGTGTGGTGGATGGCCTGGATGCTTCCGCCCCACAACCACGAGTCGTCGGTGAGGTTGGGAAACAGCCCGATCACACCGCCCCCGCCATCGCCGTGGCAGGCGGCACAGTTGTCGCCGAAAAGGTTCTTGGCCACCGAACGGACGAACGCCATCATTTCAGGGCTGTGCAGGATCTGGGCATAGCTGGCGTTGGCCACCTTGTCCATGTACTCCCGGCGCTTCTTTGCCTCGGCACCGGTCTGCATGTCCTGGATCAGCAGCGCCCGGGTGTTCCAGTGAGTGGTGACCTTCTTACCGTCCGCGGCGGTGTAGGTGATGGTGTCGAATCCGGTGGTGAACCCTTTGCCGACCGGCCATGCCGGATAGATGAACCAGTAGATGACGGCAAACACGATGGTCGCGTAGAAGCCCCAGAGCCACCACCGGGGCAACGGATTGTTGAACTCCTGCAGATCGCCGTCCCACGAGTGTCCCGTGGTCTGGACCGCCCCCTGCTGTTTGCCTTTCGACTCGCTCATTGTTCTCTACCCTGCGTAAATCGCATTACGGACCGTCGTTGCCCTGCCCGGAAACGCCCCTGCAAGCCCCCAACTACCTGTGCCGTCCCGGCCCTGCTGCGTTTCGGCACACGGCCGCATCCGGGACCCGGCGCTCGTCGTTGCGTTCCGCGGCATTACCGGCACGAGGTGATCGCTCCTCAACGGAATTTGGCGAAGTAGCCTTCGTTGTACTTGCTGAAGTCCACCATGGTGCCCAGCACCTGCAGATAGGCCACCACTGCGTCCATTTCCGTCAAGCGCTTGGGGTTGCCATCGTAGTCGCCCTGTTCGGCCTGGGCGATGAGGTTCTTCTCCGCGTCCGGAATGTTGAGCTGCTCGGCCAGCTTGGGACCGAACCGCTTGACGTTGGCCTGGTAGCCCTTTTCCGTGTCCGTATAGGGAACGCCGGCTTCTTTGAGTGCCTCCATGCGTTCCTGGATGTCCGAGTACTCCAGATCCGTTGTCGCCAGCCACGGGAAATCCGGCATGATCGACTGCGGCACCACGCTGCGCGGATCGATCAGATGGATGGTGAGCCATTCATTGGAATATTTCCCGCCCACGCGCGCCAGATCGGGACCCGTGCGCTTGGAGCCCCACAGGAAGGGGTGGTCGTACTCCGATTCCGCCGCCAGGGAGTAATGCCCGTAGCGCAGCAGCTCGTTGCGGAACGGACGCACCATCTGCGAGTGGCAGTAGAAACAGCCTTCACGCTGGTAGATGTCGCGGCCGCGCAACTCAAGCGGGGTGTAGGGGTGCACACCGGCGACCTTCTCCACCGTACCGGGGAGATAGAACAGCGGAACGATCTCCACCAGCCCGCCGATGCTGATCACGACCAGGACGAACAGCGCCAGCAGGCCGGCATTGATCTCGAGACTTTCATGCTTCATTTGTTGGCTCTCCTACCCGCTAAGACTCAGGCCTGCGCCATCTTGGCAGCGACCTTGGCCTCCAGCTCGGCAGCCTCCCGGCGACCCTGACGAATGGTGGCCCACATGTTGAACACCATCACCCACATCCCGGAGAGGAAGAACAGGCCACCGATGAACCGCACCACGTAAGGCTTATGGAGGAAGACCACCGACTCGATGAACGAGTAGGCGAGATTCCCGTACTGGTCGAAGGCGCGCCACATCAGGCCCTGGCCGATACCGGCCACCCACATGGCGGTGATGTAGAGAACGATGCCGATGGTGGCGAGGAAGAAGTGCACATAGACAAGGCGCGTGCTGTACAGCTTGGTGGACCACAGCCGCGGGACCATGTGGTAGAAGGAGCCGAAGGTGATCAACGCCACCCAGCCAAGGGCACCGGAGTGCACGTGACCGATGGTCCAGTCCGTGTAGTGGGACAGGGCGTTGACGCTTTTCAGAGCCAGCAGCGGTCCCTCGAAGGTGGACATGCCGTAGAACGACAGCGAGGTGATCATGAACAGCACGATCGGGTCGGTGCGCAGCTTATGCCAGGCGCCGGACAACGTCATGATTCCGTTGATCATGCCGCCCCAGGACGGCAGCAGCAGCATGACGGAGAACGTCGCAGCCAGTGTCGATGTCCAGTCCGGCAGGGCGGTCCAGTGCAGATGGTGCGCACCGACCCACATGTACAGAAAGATCAGCGCCCAGAAGTGGATGATGGACAGACGATAGGAATAGACGGGCCGCCCGGCCTGCTTGGGCACAAAGTAGTACATCATCCCCAGGAACGCCGCCGTGAGGATGAAGCCGACGGCGTTGTGCCCGTACCACCATTGGGTCATGGCGTCCTGCACCCCGGAGAACAGGCTGTAGGACTTCATGCTGAACATGCTGATCGGGATCGACAGATTGTTGAATATATGCAGCAGCAGCGTGGCCAGTATGTAGGCCATGTAGAACCAGTTGGCCACGTAGATGTGGGGCTGGGAGCGGCGCATGAGGGTGTGAAAATACACCCAGACATAGGCCAGCCAGACCACCGCGATCAGAAGGTCGATGGGCCACTCGAATTCGGCGTATTCGTGGGACTGGGTGTATCCGAGCGTGTAGCTGATCAGCCCGATGAACAACACCGCCTGCCAACCGTAGAACGTGAAATTGGCAAGAAAATCGCTGGACAGGCGGGCCTGACAGGTGCGCTGCACGATGTAATAGGACGTGGCGAACAGCGCATTGACGCCGAAGCCGAATATCACCCCTGAGGTATGCACGGGGCGCAGACGTCCGAAGGTGATATAGGGGATGTTCAGATTGAAGTGCGGGTAGGCCAGCTCCAGGGCGAGCCAGACGCCGACGCTCATGCCGACAATAGCCCAGAACAACGCCATGACGGCGAACTTTCGCACTATGTCGTAGTTGTATTGCTCTGGTACGGCGGTTGAAGCCTGAGCCATGCCTTGCCTCCCCTCAAGTTCAAGCCCGAACGATCAATATTATCAAAACAAAATATCAAGACATTCTAAAATTGAAATCAAGGCATTCTAAATTGGCGCCGGCCCATGCGCAACACGCCCCCTGTGGGCTTTGCCGAAATCTATCGACCACTTTGCCTGAATCTAGCGCCGACTTTGCCGGAATTTATCGCCGTTAAGCGTACATATCCATACCCCGACAGGGGTACAAAATGTGAGGGAATTGAGAATATCAACTGTTTGTTAATTTCTTGGCGTGCGCCGGTGGGAGGCAGCAGCCCACCCCGTCGGCGCCGAAGGGGTGGGCTTGTGGGCGATCAGTTGAAAAGGGAAAGTATCAACGGCACGTAATGGTCCACCAGCAGCAAGGCAAACAGCGCCATCAGGTAGAGGATCGAATAGCCGAATGTCTGCATGGGCAACCGCTCATCCGTCCGACGGACCATGAGCAGGATGGCGTAGCGCAGGAAACCACCGCCCAGCACCAACGCGCCCACCAGATACAGCAGTCCGCTCATGCCGGTAACGAAAGGCAACACGCTGATTGCAAACAGCAACGCCGTGTAGAGCAGGATCTGCAGCCGGGTGTATTCGACGCCGTGGGTCACCGGCAACATGGGAATGTCGACTTTGGCGTATTCCTGGCGCCGGTGGATGGCCAGCGCCCAGAAATGAGGCGGCGTCCAGGCGAAGATGATCAGGAACAACAGCAGGGCGTGGGGATCGACGGTGCCGGTGACGGCCGTCCAGCCGAGCACCGGCGGCGCGGCGCCCGAGGCGCCCCCGATGACGATGTTCTGGGGAGTGGCACGCTTGAGAAAGACGGTGTAGATGACGGCATAGCCGATCAGGGAACCGAACGTCAGCCACGCCGTGAGGGGGTTGACCAGTACCGCCAGCATGGCCAGCCCGCCCGCGCCCACCGCGATCGCGAACCACAGACAGCTCTGGACATTGAGGTGTCCGCTGGGCAGGGGCCGGTTGCGGGTGCGTCCCATTCCCGCGTCCACCTGGCGGTCCACCAGTTGGTTGATGGCCGCCGCGGACCCTGCGGCCATCCCGATGCCGAGGGTGCCGAATACGAACGCCTGCATGGGTACGGTCCCGGGCACCGCGAGAAACATGCCCACGATCGCGGTGAACATGATCAGAGCCACCACCCGGGGCTTGCACAGTTCGAGATAATCGCGCCAGTGAACGACGGCACCCTGCACGAGCGCATTCATTGCCTGTCCTCCCACATCCGCTGCGCCGTTCCTGCGGTTACGACGCGGCGCTTGAATCGATTGCGTAGCGGTCCGCTTCGGCGTCAGCCGACGTAGGACACCTTGAGCAGACGCTCCAGGTCCTTGAGCATTCCCGAGGGATCCGCATTCGCCCCGTAGGTCATCATCAGGTTGCCCAACGGATCGACAACGTACACGCGCCCCGCCGTGCCCGGGTCCCCTGCACCGTCGATGGCGAAGCGGTTGAGGACTGCCGCGCGGTCCGCCGCCACCGGAGCGGCGATGGTCAGGTCGGGGTGTTGGGCCCGAATTGACCGCAACGCGGCGGTGCCGCCGGCATCCGTCAATATCATCAGGCGTTGTACGCGACCAATGTTCTTGCCCTGGGCAAGTCGCACCTGTCGAGTGTTGTAGAGCTGGCGCTGACAGATCTTTTCGCAGCGGCCGTGACCGACGTATACCAGAGTCCATTTGCCCTGCAGGTAATGCGGTCCCAGCGAGCTGCCGTCGACACCGTGCAGACCCAGGCCGGCGAGCGGGCGAGGCGGCTGCACCAGCGTTCCGTGGTTGACCGTGTAGGCGGGTCGCCAGTCGGGGCGCGCCAGCAGCAGCCAGGCGATCGCCATGGGTGCGACGAATACCAGTGCAATGGCGATAAGAGTGAAGCGCTGCCGGCTCACGGGCGACAGTCGACGAAGAGGATTGAGCGTGCTAGTCATCTGAGTCATTCCCGTCACCCATGCGCCGCGTGTTGACTTTGATGTATATGAAAAGGAGCACCGCAGCCAGCATGAACCACTGAAATGCGTAGCCGAAA
>DATFML010000120.1:0-3322 GCA_035266965.1 Gammaproteobacteria bacterium | reverse complement strand
ACCGGCATTGCTGAAACAACTGGCAGAAGCGGAAGAGGACGGACCCCTGCCGGCGGAGCTCGCCGCCATCCGAGGTCGCCTCAAGTGTGACGCAAGCCACAGCGCCGCCGACGCTGTTCTGGAGATGATAGGACGGTGAGTGCAGTGCAACGGACTCTGGTGCTGGGCGATGACGCAGACCTGATCGCGGGTGTGGACGAAGTAGGCCGCGGGCCACTGGCGGGTCCGGTGGTGGCCGCAGCGGTGATTCTGCATCCGGACCGGCCAGTGGAAGGGCTGGCCGATTCGAAGGCGTTGACCGCGCGGCGGCGTGAGCAACTGTGTGCGCTCATCCAGGAACGGGCGCTGGCGTGGGCCGTGGGGCGGGCGGAAGTGGAGGAAATCGACGCCATCAACATTCTGCAGGCAAGCCTGTTGGCAATGCGTCGGGCGGTACAGGCGTTGAAACCGGCGCCCGCCAGTGTGTTGGTTGACGGCAACCGCTGCCCTGACGTGGACTGTCCGGCCCGGGCGATAGTCGGCGGTGATGCGATCGTGCCGTCGATCAGTGCAGCCTCCATCGTCGCAAAGGTAGTTCGTGATCGGGAAATGGTCGAGCTGGAGGAATGCTATCCTGGCTACGGCTTTGCGAAGCACAAGGGTTATGGATCCCGGGCACACCTGGAAGCCCTGCAGCGGCTCGGCGTGACCGTGCTGCACAGACGTTCATTCGCACCGGTGCGCCGAGTGCTGATGCGGGAGCCGGAGGACGATGGGAACTGATCCGGTGATGGGGTGCCGGCGGAGGAATAATGCGATGATCAGGCAATGTATGACCGGGGCCGGTCTGGCGCTGTGCATGGTGCTGGCGGCGGCCTGCTCGAAGCAGTCCAGTCACCAGCAGTCCGCGAATTCGGCACGCAACGGCGTATTCGGAGACCAGATCAAGGCAATGGACAAAGCCAAGCAGGTGCAGAAGGTGTTGCAGGACAGCGCCGCGGCCCAGCGCAAAGCCATCGACCGGCAGAGTCGTTGACCACTGTGCAGGCATCGGCGACGGGTACCGCTTAACAGCACGCCCGACGCCGGCTGTTGCCGGGTCGGGGGGCTGGCGGGGCGTCTTTACATGACGTCGCCGGTGCGCATTTCCTGCTTGCGTTCCAGCAGTTCACCGATGACTTTGTCGATGATCGCGATTCCTTCCCGCAGGGTCTCTTCGTCGATGACCAGAGAGGGCAGGAACTTGATCACCTGATCCTCGGCCCCGGACAGCTCGATGACCAGACCGTTCTCGAAGGCGGCCTTGGACACTTCGCTCGCAAAACCGAGCTTCTTGATTTCCAGTCCCCACACCATGCCGACACCGCGTACATCCGGTTCCAACTCGGCATATTTGTCACGGATCCTGGTCAGTTCCTGTTCCATGATCTGGCCTTTGTATTTGACGGACTCAGGCAGGTCCTCATTGTCCCAATAGGCCAGTGCTTCGGTGGAAGCCACGAACGCCAGGTTGTTGCCGCGGAAGGTGCCGGTGTGCTCGCCGGGTTTCCACTGATCCAGCTCCGGGCGCATCAACAGAAGGGCGAGGGGCAGGCCGCCACCGATGGATTTCGACAGCGTCACCATGTCCGGCTTGATGCCGGCGCGTTCGAAGCTGAAGAAAGTGCCGGTGCGGCCGTTGCCCACCTGGATATCGTCCACGATGAGCAGTATGTCGAATTCGTGGCAGAGCTGCTCGAGCTGCTGCAGCCATTCGACGCTGGCCACGTGGATGCCGCCCTCACCCTGCACGGTCTCGACGATGATCGCCGCCGGTAGATCGATGCCGCTGCTCTTGTCCTCCAGGAACCGGCGCAGATACTCGATGGTGTTCACATCGGGACCGAAGTAACCGTCATAGGGCATGTGGTCCACATTGCTGCGCATGCCGAAGAACTCGTCGCGGTAGAAATTGTTGCCGGTAACGGCCAGCGCGCCCATGGTCAACCCATGGAAGGCATTGGTGAAGGCGATGATATTGGAGCGCCCCTTGACCATGCGGGCGAGCTTGAGCGCGCTTTCCACGGCATTGGTGCCGGTCGGGCCCGTGAACTGGATCTTGTACTCCAGGTTGCGGGGCGCCAGGATGGTGTCATAGAACTTCTGCAGGAAGCGCTTCTTTGCGCTGGTGGCCTTGTCCAGTCCGTGGACGATGCCGTTGCGTTGCAGGTATTCGATCAGCGCGTTGGAAATGACCGGATTGTTGTGACCGTAATTGAGGGTGCCCGCACCGCTGAAGAAGTCGATGTACCGGTTGCCCTGCTCGTCGAATAGATAGGAGCCCTCTGCCGTGTCGAAGATTACCGGGAAGGAGCGTACGTAACTTCTGACTTCAGATTCCAGCTGTTCGAATATCCGCATGTTTGATCCTCCTGATACGGGCGCGTAGAGGGCGTCCCCGGGGTGCCGGCCCCGGCCCTCTGCCGATCATCAATTTGTGGTTTGGAGCGTTGTTTCAGGGCGGCGAGGGCCGCGCCATGCTGGCCCGTGGGCGACGTCGGCCGAAGTGCAACGATCGTGGACGCCGCACGGATCCCGGCGGCGCAGGGCCGCCGCCTGCACCAACGGGCGCGCAGGCGCAAGCATGCCTTCAGTCACCCACCTTCACTCACCTTCCGGCCGGCGTTGATGGCCGCTATTGTATCATGGCGATTGATCGTCCGCATGGCGGCGCCCCGCCGGCGCCGGCTTTCGGACGCTATACCGTGGTTGCTCAAGGCCTTGTCGTCGATCGCTTGGGAGCGTGGAATTTCAGTCGCTTAGCCACGTGTTCCCGGTGACGCCGCGGAGCTTGAATCGGACGCTCCAATACCGGAAACTTCCGCGCATGCAACTCCCCTTCGTTCACCTTCGTGTACACACCGAGTATTCGCTGGTCGACAGCGTCGTTCGCATCAAGCCGCTGGTGAAGGCGGCCGCCGCCGCGGACATGCCGGCCATTGCGGTGACCGACCAGAGCAACCTGTTTGCCATGGTCAAGTTCTACAAGGCCGCCATGGCCGCCGGTATCAAACCCATCGTGGGTGTGGACCTGTGGGTACGCAACGAGAAGGATCCCAATAGCCCCTCGCGCCTGGTGCTGTTGTGTAAGGACAACCGTGGTTATCGCAATCTGACGGAACTGGTATCGCGTACCTACATGGACGGCCAGCACAGGGGCATGCCCATGCTGGACAAGCAGTGGCTGGAAGGTTGCAGCGACGGATTGATCGCCCTGTCCGGGGGGCTGACGGGCGACATCGGCCAGGCGCTCGCGGCGGGCAGCGAAGAACTGGCCGGGGAGCTGTTGGGATACTGGGCCGAG
>DATFML010000119.1:0-2199 GCA_035266965.1 Gammaproteobacteria bacterium | reverse complement strand
AGGAAGGCGTGAAGATGGAGCACAAGCGCAGCATCTGCAGTCATTGTGCGGTCGGCTGCGGCGTCATGGCCGGCGTGCAGAACGGCGTATGGACGGACCAGGAGCCGGATTTCGAGTCGCCGATCAATCTGGGATCCCATTGTGCCAAGGGCGCCTCGGTGCGGGAGATCGGCTCCGGCGGCAAGCGCGTGCGTTATCCCATGAAGCTGACCGACGGCAAGTGGAAGCGCATCAGCTGGGATCAGGCCATCAACGAGATCGGCGACCAACTGCTGAATATCCGCGAGAAATCCGGTCCGGACGCCGTGTTCTGGGCCGGCTCTTCCAAAGCCAGCAACGAAGGGTCCTATCTGCAGCGCAAGTTCGCCGCCTTCTGGGGTAGCAACAACATGGACCACCAGGCGCGCATCTGTCATTCCACCACGGTCGCGGGCGTCGCCAACACCTGGGGCTATGGGGCGATGACCAATTCCTTCAACGACATGCACAACAGCAAGGCCATGCTGTTCGTGGGCAGCAACGCGGCCGAGGCCCATCCGGTGGCCATGCAGCATATCCTGCGGGGCAAGGAAAACGGCGCCCGGATGATCGTGGTGGACCCGCGTTTCACGCGTACCGCGGCCCATGCGGACCAGTATATCCGGCTGCGCCCGGGCTCCGACGTGCCGTTCATGTGGGGCCTGCTGTGGCACATTTTCCAAAACGGCTGGGAGGACAAGGAGTACATCCGCCAGCGGGTGTACGGTATGGACGAAGTCCGCCAGGAAGTGAAGAAGTGGGATCCCAAGACGGTGCAGGACGTCACCGGCGTGCCGGAGGCGGAAATGCACCAGTGCGCCAAGACCATGGCCGAAAACCGGCCGGGGACCATCGTCTGGTGCATGGGCGGCACCCAGCACCATATCGGCAACAACAACACGCGCGCCTACTGCATCTTCCAGCTGGCCCTGGGCAACATCGGTGTCGCCGGCGGCGGAGCCAACATTTTCCGCGGCCATGACAACGTACAGGGCGCGACCGACATCGGGCCCAACTCCCACACCCTGCCGGGCTACTACGGGCTGTCGGAAGGCGCCTGGAAGCACTGGTCCAGGGTCTGGGATGTGGACTACGAGTGGCTGAAAGGCCGCTTCGACATGTCCAAGAAGTACGATGCCGGCGGCGGCAAGCAGGCCTACACCATGAACATACCGGGCATCCCGGTATCGCGCTGGATCGACGGCATCCTGGTGGAACGGGACAACGTCCAGCAGAAGGACAATTTCCACGCCATCTTCTTCCAGGGTCATGCGGTGAACAGCCAGACCCGCGGTGTGGAGATGACCAAGGCGCTGGAAAAGGTCGATCTGGTGGTGGTGTCCGATCCCCATCCGACGGTGTTGGGGGTGATGGGCAACCGCAAGAACAACACCTACCTGCTGCCCACCTGCACCCAGTTCGAGACCTACGGGTCGGTGACGGCATCGAACCGTACCCTACAGTGGCGCGAGCAGGTCATCGAGCCGTTGTTCGAGTCCAAGCCGGACCACGAAATCCTGTATCTGCTGGCCAAGAAGCTGGGCTTCGCGGATCAGATGTTCAAGCACATCAAGGTCACCAACGATCAACCGCTCATCGAGGACATTCTCCGGGAAGTCAACCGGGGCACCTGGACCATCGGCTACACCGGTCAGAGTCCCGAACGGCTCAAGCTCCACGCCAAGCACCGCGGCACGTTCAACACCACCACCCTGCGCGCCGAAGGCGGTCCGGTGGACGGTGACTACTACGGCCTGCCCTGGCCCTGCTGGGGTACCCCGGAGCTCAAACACCCGGGCACGCCGATTCTCTACGATCCGAGCCAGCCGGTGGCCGATGGAGGCCTGACGTTCCGGGCCCGCTTCGGCGTGGAGCATAACGGCGTGAGCCTGCTGGCCGACGGCGTCTACAGCAAGGGGTCCGACATCAAGGACGGCTACCCGGAGTTCACCGCCGACATGCTCAAGCAGCTGGGCTGGTGGGACGAGCTGACCCCGGACGAACAGCAGCAGGCCGCGGGTCGCAACTGGAAGACGGACCTTTCCGGCGGCATACAGCGGGTCGCCATCAAGCATGGCTGCGCACCGTTCGGCAACGCCAAGGCGCGCACCGTGGTATGGCAGTTCCCCGACCCGGTGCCCGTGCACCGCGAGCCCCTGTACACGGGACGCTACGATCTGG
>DATFML010000118.1:0-13980 GCA_035266965.1 Gammaproteobacteria bacterium | reverse complement strand
TGCAAGCTGCAGACCGGGGTGCCGTTCCTGGAGCACATGCTCGATCAGGTGGCGCGCCACGGCTTGCTGGATCTGGCGTTGCACGCCGAGGGCGACCTGCACATCGACGCCCATCACACCGTCGAAGACATCGGCATCAGTCTGGGGCAGGCCTTCGCGCAGGCCCTGGGGGACAAGGGCGGCATCCGCCGCTACGGTCATGCCTACGTGCCGCTGGACGAGGCGCTCTCGAGGGTGGTCATCGATTTTTCCGGGCGTCCGGGACTGGAATACCACGTGCAGTTCCAGCGTGCGCGCATCGGCGAATTCGACGTGGATCTGATTCACGAATTCTTCCAGGGGTTCGTGAATCATGCCCCTGCAACCCTTCATATCGACAATCTGCGGGGCGTGAACGCCCACCACGTGGCAGAAACGGTATTCAAGGCCTTCGGCCGCGCGGTGCGCGCCGCCGTCGAGCCGGATGCGCGCATGGCCGGGGTGGTGCCTTCGACCAAGGGGAGTCTCTGACTCCGCACACCGGCCCGTCAGTGTTCGGATTGAGCTGAAGCCAACCAACTCCGGAAAGAACCGCTATGGCGTCCATTGCGATCATCGACTATGGCATGGGGAATCTCCATTCCATCGCCAAGGCGCTCGAGCATGTCGCCGGCGATTCCCTGGTGTTCGTCAGCTCCGACCCCGACGCCATACTGCGGGCTCCGCGGGTGGTGTTCCCGGGGGTCGGCGCCATCCGCGACTGCATGTCGGAGCTGCAGCGCCTGGAGCTCGACGCCGTGGTGCGGGAGGTCGCCCGCACCAGGCCGCTGCTGGGGGTGTGCCTGGGAATGCAGGCGCTGCTCACCCACAGCGAGGAAAACGAAGGTACCGCCTGCCTGGATGTGCTGGCGGGGGAAGTCCGGCGTTTTCCCGAGGGGCTGGCGGATGCCCGCACCGGCGAGCGGCTGAAGGTGCCCCACATGGGCTGGAATCAGGTGCGCCAGGTGCGCAGCCACCCGCTGTGGAAGGACATACCGGACAACAGCCGCTTCTACTTCGTGCACAGCTATTACACCGAGCCGGCCGAGTCGGAGCTGGCGGTGGGTACCACCGACTACGGCATCGAGTTCGCGTCGGTGCTGGCAAGGGATAACGTGTTTGCCGCCCAGTTCCACCCCGAGAAGAGCCAACAGGCGGGGCTGACCCTGTTGGCCAATTTCGTGCGCTGGGACGGGCAACCGTGAGCATTTTCACCTTGGGGGGCGGCCCGCGGCTTTCCAGCGGATCATTGCGAGGGCCGTTAATGGTGCGTTTGGCAATGAGGAGCAGGGCATGCAGTTGATACCCGCCATCGATCTGAAAGACGGCAAGTGCGTTCGTCTGCGGCAGGGCCGCATGGAAGACGAGACCGTGTTCTCGGACGACCCGCTGCAGGTCGCCGAGCGCTGGGTGAACGCCGGCGCGCGGCGCCTGCATATCGTCGACCTCAACGGTGCGTTCGCCGGCAAGCCGGTCAACGCCGGGCCCATCCACGCCATCGCCGAAGCCTATCCGGACCTGCCCATCCAGGTGGGCGGCGGCATCCGGGACGAGGACACGGTGCAGGCCTACCTGGATGCCGGCGTCAGCTACGTCATCATCGGCACCAAGGCGGTCAGCGCGCCGCATTTCATCAACGATCTGTGCATCGAGTACCCCGGGCGCATCATCGTGGGGCTGGACGCCAAGAACGGCAAAGTGGCCATCGACGGCTGGTCCAAGCTGTCCAACCACGATGTGGTGGATCTGGCCCGGCGCTTCGAGCGCGACGGCGTGGCGGCCATCATCTACACCGATATCGGCCGCGACGGCATGATGAGCGGTGTGAGCCTGGACTCCACCGTGGCCCTGGCCCAGGCCGTGAGCGTACCCATCATCGCCTCCGGAGGCGTCACCAATCTGGACGATATCCGCGCCCTGTGCGGGGTGGCCCGCGAAGGCATCAGCGGGGCCATCATCGGGCGGGCGCTGTACGAGGGTGGGATCGATCTGGCCGAGGCCCAGAAGCTGGCCGACGAGCTCGATCCGGCGTAATTCAGTCATCAGGCCGGCGGCAGGGGTGGCGTGCGGGCCGCCGCCCGCACCGGCGGAGCACAGACAGTCATGGGGCTTGCCAAGCGAATCATTCCCTGCCTTGACGTGGACGCGGGCCGGGTGGTCAAGGGCGTGAAGTTCGTGGAAATCCGCGACGCCGGCGATCCGGTGGAAATCGCCCGCCGCTACGACCAGGAGGGGGCCGACGAGATCACCTTCCTGGACATCACCGCCAGCTCGGACGAGCGCGAGACCATGGTGCACGTGGTCGAACGGGTGGCCGGCGAGGTGTTCATACCGCTGACGGTGGGCGGCGGCATCCGGGAGCTGCCGGACATCCGGCGCATGCTTTCCGCCGGCGCCGACAAGGTGGCCATCAACACCGCCGCCGTGGCCCGCCCGGAGTTCGTGAAGGAGGCGGCCGGGCGCTTCGGGTCCCAGTGCATCGTGGTGTCCGTGGATGCCAAACGGGTCAGTGCCGACGGCGAGGCACCCCGTTGGGAGATATTCACCCACGGCGGGCGCAAGCCCACCGGCATCGACGCCATCGAATGGGCCGTGCGCATGACCGACTACGGCGCCGGCGAGATCCTGCTCACCAGCATGGACCGGGACGGCACCCGGGACGGTTTCGACCTGGCCCTGACCCGCACGGTCAGCGAGGCGGTGGACGTGCCGGTGATCGCCTCGGGCGGGGTGGGCAATCTGGACCACCTGGTGGCCGGCGTGCTGGAGGGCAAGGCCGACGCGGTGCTGGCGGCCAGCATCTTCCATTTCGGCGAATACACCATCGAGCAGGCCAAGCGCCATATGGCCGACGCCGGCATCGAGGTGCGGCTGTAATCCGCCTGTTGTACCCGTCCTGCGCCGGCATCCCGCTGCGGCTGCACGACAGGGGTCAACCGATGGGGTTGTTTCCCAAGGTGAAAAAAGGATGAGCTCGACAGTGAACCAAAGTTGGCTGGACGCGATCAAATGGACTGACGACGGGCTGGTGCCCGTCATCGCTCAGGACGCTGTGGACGGTCAGGTGCTGATGTTCGCGTGGATGAACCGCGAATCCCTCGCCCTGACGGCCCAGGAGGGGCGGGCCGTGTACTGGTCCCGTTCGCGCCGCAAGCTGTGGCGCAAGGGAGAGGAGTCCGGGCATGTCCAGATCGTCAGGGAAATCCGTACCGACTGCGACAATGACGTGGTGCTGCTCAAGGTGGAGCAGCGCGGCGGCATCGCCTGCCATACCGGACGGCGCAGCTGCTTCTACCAGCGGCTGGACGACGGGCAGTGGCAGGGCGTGGACCCGGTGCTGAAGAATCCCGACGAGATCTACGGCTAGGAGCCTGTCCGAGTAAAGGATGCCGCCGCCGTCGCGACATGACGGCTCGGACAGGCGCCCGACGGATTCCATGAGCGAAGCAGGGTGGCCAACCATGGCGACAGGTGAGATCTTGGAGGCCCTGGCCCGGGTGCTGGAGGAGCGCAAGAGCGCCGATCCCGATTCGTCCTACGTGGCGGGCCTGTACGGCAAGGGGCTGAACGCTATCCTGAAGAAGGTGGGCGAGGAAGCCACCGAGACCATTCTTGCGGCCAAGGAGGACTCGGACGAACATTTGGTTTATGAAACGGCCGATCTGTGGTTTCATACAATGGTAATGTTGGCCGCACGGGGCCTCGGTCCCGATGACGTGCTGCGCGAGCTGGGCCGCCGTTTCGGACTTTCGGGCCTGGACGAAAAGGCCGCTCGCGGCAAACGCTGAGACAGTCGCCCAAACCCCCTGGACCGATCTGGTGCAGGCAACGGGCAGGAGTAGCAACCATGGGTCCAAGCATCACGCAACTGTTGATTATTCTGGCGATCGTACTGGTGATTTTCGGTGCCAAGCGCCTGCGCCACCTGGGGTCGGACCTCGGCGGTGCGATCAAGGGCTTCCGGGAAGCCATGCACGAAGGTGACAAGGGCGAACAGACCCACACGGCCAGCCGGCTGGAAGAGCAGGACGAGGAAGGCCATGTGATCGACGGTGAGGTGACCGCCAAAGAAAAGCACAAGTCGTCCTGAATGACGGCTGCGAGCGCGCCTGCGTTCGTCCCGCCTTCTCCGTCCGACACCCTTAGCCTCCCCGAGCCATGTTCGACTTCGGTTTTTCCGAGCTAGTCCTGGTGTTCATTGTCGCGCTCCTGGTCATCGGGCCGGAACGCCTGCCGCGGGTTGCCCGCGCCGCCGGCCTTTGGCTGGGCCGGATGCGCAACTTCGTGCAGACGGTCAAGGAGGACATCGACAAGGAACTGGCCGCCGAGGACCTCAAGCGCCAGCTGCGCGAAAGCAAGGACCTGGCCGAGGTCCGGCAGATCCTGGACGAAGCCGACGGTGTGGGGCGCCAGGCCAAGGCTTCCCTCGAAAAGGAACAGGACTACCTGGTCAAGGCGGTGAAGCCGGAATCGGAACAGGCTTCCCGGCCGGAAACGGAAACGGAAACGGAAACGGACACGGACACGGACACGGAGACGTCCGAAACCCGGACGCACGCGGCATCGGCCGTGGCGCATGAGGACGGGGAAACCGGGTCGCAGAAACCCGTCGGCGTTCCGTCATCAGAGTCCAATGAGGCGACGCACGACGGCGACGACGAGGCATCCGCCGCCGAACCGGCCGCGCCGGCGGCCGGGACCGACCAACACACTCCTGACGAATCCGTGAATGAGCGCAACCGGTAAGCACACCGACACCAGTCCCGACGAAGAGGAATTCGAGGAACAGCCGTTCATTTCCCACCTGCTGGAGCTGCGCAACCGGCTGTTGCGGGGCGTGCTGGCGGTGCTGGTGGTGTTCCTGGTGATGGCGCCGTTCTCCAATCACCTGTTCACCTGGCTTGCCGGACCGTTGAGCCGCGATCTGCCCGCCGGCAGCTCGCTGATCTCCATCGAAGTGGTGGCGCCGTTCTTCGTGCCCATCAAGCTGACCCTGGTGCTGGCGGTGTTCATCGCCATGCCCTACCTGCTGTATCAGCTGTGGTCCTTCGTGGCGCCCGGCCTGTACCGCCACGAACGCAGGATGATCTTTCCCCTGCTGGTGTCCAGCACCGCTCTGTTCTATCTGGGCGCGCTGTTCGCCTACTACGTGGTGTTCCCCATCGTGTTCGGCTTCATGGCGCACACGACCCCCCACGGGGTCACCATGATGACCGACATCAGCAAGTACCTGAGCTTCGTGCTGACCATGTTCCTTGCCTTCGGTGCGGCCTTCGAGGTGCCGGTGGCGACCGTGGTGCTGGTGTGGGCCGGGGTGGTGACGCCCGAGCAGCTTTCCGAAAAGCGCCCCTACGTGATCGTGGCCTGCTTCGTGCTGGGCATGTTGCTCACGCCCCCCGACATGTTTTCCCAGACCATGCTGGCCATCCCCATGTGGCTGCTGTTCGAAATCGGGGTGTTCGTCTCCCGCCGCTACGTGCGTCCGCGGGAGACCGAAGCGGCCGGGGCTGCGGATGACCCCGTCGACGATGACGAGCCCGCGGGCGAGTCCGACGACGAGTACCGTCCCATGACGGACGAGGAGATGGACGGCGAATTGGACCGGGCGGACGAGGAGCACGGCGAGGATGACGGCGCCCGTTCCGACGGCGATGGTCAGGAGTCCGATCGCCGCCCGGACGACGACGATCCTGACCACCGTCCGGACAATCGCCCCGACGACCGCTGATCGGCCGGCCGCTCCGAGCGGTCCGTGCCGGCGGGCCGGCCGCAGCGGCCACTTTTCGCCACGACAGGGAAACCGTCCCATGGCACGCTGGCTGCTCGCCCTGCTGCTCTCGGGCGTCGTCTGCGCGGCGGCGGCCGCGCCCCTTCGCAACGAGCTGGCCGGCTCCCCCTCCCCCTATCTGCTCATGCACGCCCAGGACCCGGTGCACTGGCAGCGCTGGGGTCCCGGGGTGTTCGCCCGCGCCCGCGCCGAGCACAAGCTGGTGTTCGTGACCAGCGGCTACTACGCCTGTCGGTGGTGCCATGTCATGGACCGGGAAAGCTTTCGCGACCCGGCCGTCGCCCGCCTGCTCAACCGGGACTTCATTCCGGTGGCCGTCGACCGGGAGCTGCTCCCCGCCGTGGACCGGCGTCTGCTGGACTTCGTGCAGCGCACCCGCGGCCAGGGCGGCTGGCCTCTGAACGTCTTCCTCACCCCCGAGGGGTATCCCCTGGTGGGCACCACCTACCTGCCGCCCGACCCGTTCCGCGCTTTCATCGCCAAGCTGCAGCGGCGCTGGCGCAAGGACCCCGCCGCCCTGAAGGCCCTGGCGCGACGTGCCGCCCGCGCGCACCCGGCGCCCACGGCGCCGGTTTCCGCACACCCGCTCAAGGACCTGGTGGCGGCCGCGATGCAGCGCGCCGACGAGCTGGACGGCGGTTTCGGTCAGCAGAACAAGTTTCCCCTGGCGCCCCAGCTGCAGGCATTGCTGACTGCCCAGGCCCACCACCCGTCGGCGCCGCTGGGCGGTTTCCTGCGCCTGACCCTGGACCGCATGGCCCACCGCGGCCTGCGGGATCAGCTCGGCGGGGGCTTCTTCCGTTACACGGTGGATCCCAATTGGCAGATGCCCCACTTCGAGAAGATGCTGTACGGCAACGCCCAGCTGGCCGCGGTCTACCTGCGGGCGGCCCGGGTGCTGGACGATCCGGGCTACGCCGCCGTGGGCCGCAACACCGTCGACTTCATGCTGCGGCGCATGATGGCCGCGGACGGCGCTTTCGTGGGCAGCCTGTCGGCGCTGGACGGCAAGGGCGAGGACGGGGGCTACTACCTGTGGACATCCGATGAGCTCGCCCGGGTGCTGCCCGCACCCGAGCTGCAGGTGGCGCGCCGCTACTGGCATCTTGCCGGTCCGCCCCCCTTCGACGGGGGCTACCTGCCGGAACGGCATCAATCGGCCGCGCAGGTCGCCCGCGAGCTGGGCCTTCCGGTGGCGACGGTGCGGGCGCGGCTGACGTCCGCCCGCCGCCGTCTGTTGGCCGCCCGCCGTCAGCGTACCCTGCCCCGGGACCCCAAGGTGATCGCCGGCTGGAACGGCCTCGCGCTGTCGACGCTGGCCATGGCCGCCCGGGGCAAGGACCCCGGCGGGCGCTATGCCCGGGCCGCGCACAGGCTGGCGCAGGTGCTGGCCGGCCGGTTGTGGAACGGCCACAGGCTGTACCGCATCGCGGGGGCCCACGGTCCGGTCGGGCAGGCATCCCTGCAGGACTATGCCTACGTGGCCAGGGGGCTGTGGGACTGGAGTCAGAGCGGAGGCGGCGAGAGCGCCCGGCGTGTGGCGCTGGCGGTGACGCGCCGGGCCTGGCAGCGCTTTCACGGGGCCCAGGGCTGGCGCCGCAGCGACGCCAGTCTGGTGGCCGGCGACCGGCCCCGGGCGGCCCTGGCTGCCGGTGGCCTGCCGGCGGCGCCGGCGGTGTTGATCGGCGTGTCGCTGCGCCTCGCGCACGCCCTGCACCGGCCCGCGCTGGCGGCACGGGCCCGCCGCGCCCTGGCGCAGGCCGCGCCGGTGGTGGCGGCGGATCCCTTCTGGTACGCGAGCTACGCGCCCTTGCTGGCCGGATCCAGCCCCCGCATGCACTGATAGCGCATGCGGGTACCGTGCAGCAGCGACAGCGTGATTTCTTCGGCGTAGACCTCCCGGGGAAAGTAGGTCCCCGATATCTTGGCGGCGTTGATGCTGGCACCTTCCAGGTTGGCGCCGCTCAGGTCCAGGCCCCGCAGGTCGGCGCCGCGCAGGTAGGCGCCGCGCAGGTAGGCGCCGCTCAGGTCCAGCTGATCGGCGTCCAGCCCGCGCAGGTCCAGCCCCCGCAGGTCCGAACCGCGCAGGTCGCAGCTTTCACCTTCCGCCCGGCGGGCATTGAATTCCTTTATCTTGCCCTGGCGCAGCAGCTGGTACATGGGATCGGTCTTCATGGCCGGTTTCCGGGGTTCGGTCATCTGCACACTCCTGTTTGACTGATCATGCCACCACCCGCCGTGCGGGGCCGAACCAGCGGCGGTCCCCGCGGGCGCCGCATCGCGTGGGGGAGGTCCCCCGCTTCAGAGCAACTGTCTGAGGGATTCTAACTTGCGCTGTTCGCTGTCGGGAGGGCTCACCAGTTCGTATTGGAATCTCGAATAGGAACGCGTCGTCTCCACCAGCGTGGTCAACCGTGCGTACAACAGCGCGTCGCCCCCGTGCAAAGCGGTGACCGTACCGCTGTCGTAGATGGAGGCCGGCACCACCAGGGTACCCGCCGGGTCCTTCAGGTCGCCGGCCGGCAGCCGCAGGGCGCGGAAGTATTCGCTGTCCTTGCCGACCCCCTGCACGCCCCGGATCGCCAGCGGCGTGGCGCTGTCGGCCAGCACTTCGATGCCCATCTCCATCTGCAGCCCCGGCGCGGCGCACAGCCAGCGCACCGCGCCCACCTGCCAGCGGCCCGGGTCGCCGGAGATCTGGAACACCACCAGCTCCCCCACCCGCAGTTGTACCGGACAGTCGCTGCGGCAGTACAGGCAGAGCCCCTGGTCGCTGGCGTTCTTCTGCTGCCAGGGCGTGGCCCGGTAGGCCGGCCCTGCTCCCTCGTCATCGTCTTCGCCGCGCCCGCGGGTGGCGTAGACCTTCTGCCACATGTCCAGGTCGTCGCTGGCGCTGTCGAACACCGACCGGCGGGGCATGTTGATTTCCTGCTCCAGCTGCGAAGCGTCCTCGTCGGCCTTCCAGGGTTCCGACTCGGCGGGCACCAGGGAGAGCTTGCTGGACGGTTTGGCCGCGCTGCCCCCGCCGCTGCCGAAGGCCGCGCGGTGCAGGGTGATCTCGTCCTTCTCCGGTGTGAAGGGGGCCTCGGCGCTCAGGAAGTGGTGGCAGGCACTCAGCCCGGCGGCGATCTCCACGTTGGCATGGGCGCTGTGCCGTGCGCTGGCGCGGTCCCGTGGGCCGTTCCAGCCGTCGCGCAGACGCTGCAGCAGGTCCCGTTCCATACGTCGGGCCAGCGGCAGTTGTCGGGGGCGGCCGTCTTCGTCGGTGGCTTCTTTGGCGATGGCCGACAGCCGCGCCGTGGCCGCCTGCGCCAGGGGGCCGCACTCCAGGATGCGGGGGTTGCTGGGGCGCCGGTCCAGGTCCCGCGGCGCATAACGGGGCGGCGACTCGCTGTCCAGATCCACGTAGAAACGTCCCGCCACCGCACTGAGGGCGTCGGCCGCTTCCATGGGGCAGCGGTCGGCCCACTGGTCGAGCCACTTATAGACGTTGTTCGCCTCCTGCTGCATGAGCTGGTAGGGATCCACCAGCGCCAGCAGCACCACCCGCTTGTAGGCGTGCTCCACGGAGGCGCGGCCGGATTCGGCCAGCGGCTGCGCCTGTATGCCCATCAACTCGGCGTAGCGGTACAGCCGGTGCAGCTCGCCCCATGCCTGATGCGGCTCCGGGCCGTACACCAGATAGGTGTCCACCACCTGCCTGGCCAGCAGCTCCACCGACCGGTACAGGGCCAGCAGCCGCAGGGAGGTATCCGCCGCCTTGGTGTCGGCCAGCTCCAGCAGCGCGATCTTGTAGCTGTCGGTCAGTTCACGGAGCAGCCCGCCGCCGAGCTCGGCCACCTGCCGGGCGCGGGCCGACAAGGGTAGGGAAGCGCTGCGCAGGCGCGAACGCAGGGCGGCGCCGGTCTCCTCGCCGATGGGGCGCAGGTGTTCGGCGGCCGCCAGGCGGGCGGCCGCCGGCCAGGCAGTGCGGTTGTGCTGAGCGAGTCCCCCGGACAGGGCCCGCGCCGCTTCCTGGGGGTCGCCCAGGGGCAGCTCCGCCAGCCAGCGTTCCAGCGCGCGCGCGTCCAGTCCGTTGCCGGCCGGCTGGGTGGTGCATTCCGGGATGCTTAGCTCAAGCAGGCTCATAATCGGAAGGTGAGGCCGATTGCGGCGCGAAGATCTCTTCGACGCTGGCGAACGCGGATGTCGCCCCCAGGGGAACGAACAGCAGCAGACCCAGGCCCAGGGGAATCAGGGCGAGGATGCCAAGCCCCGCCAGGCACAGCCCGTACACCGTCAGCGGCCACATGTTGCGCGACGAGGCCGCGAAGCTCAGCCGGATCGCCTGCTGGGGCGGGGCGTAACCGAGCATCACCAGGGGTACGGCGAACCACATGGCCATGGCCACCAATACGGCCAGGGTCAGCATCAGCAGGATGCCGACGATCATGCTGGCGCTCAGGGTGGGCAACACCGGCCCGCCACCGGCCACCAGGCTGCCGTGCATGACACCCAGCACGGTGGCCCCGCCGATCAATGTCATGGCCAGCGCCACCCCCAGGTTGATGACACCCAGCACCAGCATGGGACCGGTGCGCCTGCGGTCGAGGAAAGCCTGGAACAGTTGGGAGACATCCAGGGTGCGACCCTGGCGCAGTTCCCTGGCCCCGAAGATCATGCCGCCGCCGAGCGCAGGGGCAATCAGGCTGAGAGCCAGGTTGCCGACGCCCGGGATCGCGCTGAGGACCAGGTAAAGGACGCTGTACACGACCGTCATGGCGATCCACAAGCCCGGCTTGGCCGCCACCAGCGCCCAGCCCTGCTTGAGCCAGTCGAGCCCACGGCCGGCCGGAACCCGTACTATTTCCATCCGAGACCCGCCATGTCGGTTGTCATGGCCCTCAATCGTATCACAGGGCCTGCCCGGCAAGACCCTGCGCCGTGATGTCTTTTTTCATGCTCATCCGGCCTGAATTCGCCGTCCCGGGGTGGCCGTTCGCTCCGGCCAGTCGTTGCGGCAACGGGATCACCCGTGCTGCGGTTGATCTATATCATGGCCCGTTTCCGCGCCGCCGCCGTAGGCTGTCGTTACATTCCAGCCCGGGCCGACCGGGTACGGCGCAGGGGTTCCCCGCGCAAGGATTCGAGGTGACGGAAATGCACGACTTGCTTTGGCAGCCGATGTTCTGGGATTGGTCGTCCATGGCCCTGGCGGCCGCGACGCTGGCGGGAGCCTGGTGGCTGCTGGTGGTGGAAGCCAAGCGCCGGGCGCCCCAATCCGACGACACCAGAAACCGGGATCCCTCCTAGGGCCTGTTAACACGATAGGGGTCGCCGCTGCCGGAGCCCCATTTTTCGTCCTGCAAGGCGCAGCGAGTGCGGTGTAGCCCGGCTACATGAGCGAGCGACAACGCCGCAGGACGGAAAATGGGGCCCGGCCCTTCGGGTTGTGGCTGAGAATCCACCACTCGGCGTTGCTCGTCACTCATTTGGAATGACCAAACCTCGTTCCTCGCGCCTTGATTGGCGGCTTCTCAGCCACAACAGCGACGATCTCTATAGTGTTAACAGGCCCTAGCTCCCCATCCCCTCCATCGCCGCGCTCCGGATTCGCCGGCGGCGTCCCCGGGCAAGGGGAAACGTCCGGCGTGCCCCGGACAGGCGCCGGACGTTCGTCTGGCCCCGGCGCGATCCGATGTCCCTACGTTCGCCTTGCGGGCTGCATCGCCCCTGCCGGGGCAAGCCTTTTTGCTTGCGCGCCGGCATACTAATAGTTAATAACTTGACTATTAATGCCATTTTCAACCATAAAAGCCAAAATCTTATCTTTTGACTTTGAGGTCGTTGTGGCATTGTCTCCATTGGCTATAATAGCCAATATTTATACTATTGAATCCATTCTATCATCTAATAGCTAATAGTTTGGTGATTATGCCGACGGACTATTACGCCCTCTCCGATGCCGCCGTCGCCCAGCTCCTGGGGCGGCGGGTGCGTGCCCTGCGCCTGCGCCGGGACCGCACTCAGGAAGAGGTGGCCGCCAGTGCGGCGGTCAGCGTCGGCACCATCAAGAACCTGGAGGCGGGCAAGGGCAAGCTGGAGACCCTGATCGCCGTGCTGCGGGAGCTGGGCTCCCTGGACGCCCTGGACGGTTTCATTCCCGAGCCCACCGTCAGTCCGGTGCAGCTGGCCAGGCGCCAGGGCCGACCCCGCCGGCGGGCCTCGGGCAAACACGCGCCGGCGCCCCAGGACGACACCGAGGGCGACAGCTCATGGTAGAGAAGGTCACCACCGCCTACGTGCGCCTGTGGGGTGAGCGGATCGGCGCGGTGGCCTGGCTGCCCTCCCGGGAGGTGGCGGCGTTCGAGTACCTGCCCGGGTTCCTGTCCTCCGGCCTGGACGTGGCGCCCCTGACCATGCCCCTGAGCGAGGCCCGCGGGCAGGTGTTCGAATTTCCCTCCCTTAACCGCCAAACCTTCCTGGGCCTGCCCGGCCTGCTGGCCGACGCCCTGCCCGACAAATTCGGCAACGCCATCATCGATGCCTGGCTGGTGCGCAACGGGCGCACCGCCGCCGACTTCAGTCCGGTGGAGCGCCTGTGCTACACCGGCAGCCGCGCCATGGGCGCCCTGGAGTTCGAGCCGGCCATGAATGCCCGGCTGGAGCGTGCCGTGCCCGTGGAGGTGGCCGAGCTGGTGGGACTCGCCCAGCAGATCATGGCCGAGCGGGGCAGCCTCGACGCCCGCATGGGCGACGGCGACGGGCCCGACCGGGAGGCCATGCGCGACATCCTGCGGGTCGGGACGTCGGCGGGCGGCGCCCGGCCCAAGGCGGTGATCGCCATGAACGACGAAGGCCGTGTCCTGTCGGGCCAGACCGCCGTGCCGGACGGCTACGACTACTGGCTGCTGAAATTCGACGGCGTGAGCGACCTGGAGCTGGGCGCGCCTGCCGGCTACGGGCGCATCGAATACGCCTACTACCTCATGGCCCGGGCTGCCGGCATCGGGATGAGCGAATGCCGGCTGCTGGAGGAAAACGGCCGGGCCCACTTCATGACCCGGCGCTTCGATCGCCAGGGCAGCGACAAGCTGCATCTGCAGTCCCTGTGCGGCATCGCCCACTACGACTACAACACGCCCGGCGCCTACGGCTACGAGCAGGCCTTCGAGGTCATGCGCCGCCTGCGCCTGACCAAGGCCGAAGCGGTTCAACAGTACCGCCGCATGCTGTTCAACGTGGTGGCCCGCAACCAGGACGACCACACCAAGAACATCGCCTTCCTGATGGACCGGGACGGGCGCTGGCGTCTCGCCCCGGCGTTCGACGTGATCTACGCCCACAACCCCAAGGGCCAATGGACCGACCAGCACCAGATGAGCATCAACGGCAAGCGCGACCACTTTACCCGCGCCGACCTGCTGGCCGTGGGCGAATCCATCAGCGTCAGCCAGCCCGGCGAGATCCTGGACGAGATCGTAACGGTCGTGTCCGAGTGGCCCGCTTATGCCGGCCAGGCGGGTGTGGATGCGGACCGGGCCAGCCAGATCGGAGCCACCCTGCGGCTGGCGTGGTGAACGGGCACAACAAAGGGGACAGATCTATTTTCGCGGCTAGCCGCTCGGTACGCCTATCGACCACGTAGCCCAAGCGTTAAGCGCATCAGGTTGGATCCCATTGCGGGCGAACAGTCCCAAGAGCAATCCGCTCCGCATGAGACGAGAAAATTAATTCTGTTCCCCTTTTCGTACGCCAATTCCGCGTCCAGTGGCGCGACGGTGCCTACTGCTCGGGCCGGTTCAATGCGCGACACCCCGACAACCCGCTGTTCATCGACTTCGACATCGGCCGCCAGATCCGCCGCCAAGCCGTCTTTCTGCTCAATGCCGTGTCCTACCACTTCGCCGGTCAACGCCGCTTCGAAACCGAGAAACGTATCCTGGAGGGCGAGCTCGCCCTGGCCGACCACGGCCTGGACGTCGATCACGCGGCCTGACCTCACTGGTCACTCGGGCTTTTCCACAAAAGGCCTTTCCCGTCTCCTCCGCTAGCCGAACCGTCGTTGGAATCCCGACGGGGGTTCGGTTGTCAGCACGCAAAATAAATCTGTCCCCCTTTTTGAGAAAATAAATCTGTCCCCTTTTTGCCGCAGGGGGAGCGTTTCGTCCCTTGCATCCGCGGACGAACGCGAA
>DATFML010000117.1:0-10042 GCA_035266965.1 Gammaproteobacteria bacterium | reverse complement strand
GGCGGCCCCAATCCGCCCTGCCCCGCCTGCGCCCGGGCCACCCACCGCCAGCTCGGCGCCCCGGCGGTCCATGGGACCATGAGCCGCGGCCGGGAGCTGGCCATGGCCTCCCTGCGGACGGCCACCGGACCCTGCCCCGCCTGCGCGGCGGGACGCCCCCACCGCCATGGCCACTGACCCGGCGGGCGCAGAAGGCGGCGCCTGGGACTACACTGAATCACATTGCCACCGCATCGCCCCCGGCCCCGGAGGTCCGCCATGCCCGACGTGCCGCACGCCCCGCCCTCCCTGAGTCCCACCGGCTTTCTGCAGACGTTCATCGTGCAAAGCATCAAGGCCGCCAGTCAGGTGGGCCGGCTGGGTACCGACGAGCGCATGCGCTACATCGAGCACCTGGGCCTGGCCGCGGCCAGCTGCCTGGAGTCGGCCTGCCGGACCCGTTACGCCCTGGCCCCCGACGCGCCCCTGGACCACGACCAGTACGCCGACCTCATCGTCGGCATCAAGAACCAGATCGGGGGTGACTTCGCCCGCGCGTCCAGCGCCCCCGGTACCATCCGGGTCACCAGCCGGCGCTGTCCGTTCGGCGACGCTGTGCGCGAGGCCCCCGAACTGTGCCGCATGACATCCAGCGTGTTCGGCGCCATCGCCGCCCGCAATTTCGGCTACGCCAAGGTGGAGCTGCGCAAGCGCATCGCGACCAACGACGGCATGTGCGAGGTGTGCGTGCATACCGATCCGGCGCAGGCCGAACTACAGCCGGGCGACGAATACCGCTTCGACAACGACCGGGTCAGTTCCCGGCTGGCCGGCACCGACACGGCACAGCTGCAACACAAACTGCGCCGCGCCTGGTGTGCGGAGCAGGGCAAAGCATCGGACGACAGCGGAACCACAACTGACATCGTCGCCGAATCTGCGGCCATGCGCGGAGCCCTGGACGCGGTAGGGATCGTGGCACCCACCACCGCCAGTGTCCTCATTTCAGGCGAAACCGGGGTGGGCAAGGAAATCATCGCCCGCACCGTGCATGCCCTCAGCGAACGCTCCTCCAGGCCTTTCGTGGCCATCAACTGTGGCGCCATACCGGACGGCCTGGTGGAAAGCGAGCTGTTCGGGCACGAACGCGGCGCGTTCACCGGCGCCTATCATGTCCATCACGGCTATTTCGAGCGCGCCGATCGCGGCACCCTGTTCCTGGACGAGGTCAATTCCCTGCCGCCGGCCGCCCAGGTACGGCTGTTGCGGGTGCTGCAGGAGGGCGAATTCGAACGGGTGGGCGGCTCCCGTCCTCTGCGTGTTGACGTCCGGGTGCTGGCCGCTTCCAACCAGGACATGGACGGGCTCATCCGGGAGGGCGGCTTCCGCCAGGACCTCTACTACCGACTCAATGTGGTACCCATTCACCTGCCACCCCTGCGCGAACGTCCCGACGACCTGTCCGCCCTGGTCAGCCATCTGCTGAGCCGACTGGCCGCCAAGTACGGCTCCCCGGACAAGGTGCTGAGCCCGAAGGCTTGGCGGGAGGTGGTCGGCTACCATTGGCCGGGCAATGTACGGGAGCTGGAAAACCTCCTGGAGCGCGCCTTCCTGTTCGCCCGCGGCGAGGTCATCGACCAGGTGGTGGCATCAGCTGCCGGCGACAGCGGATCGGAAGGCGACTCCCTGCGCGAGCTCAAACGCAAGGCGGCGGCCGCCGCGGAGTCCCACGCCATCACCGACAGCCTGCGCCGCTACGGAGGACGCATACGGGCGGTTGCCGACGACCTGGGCGTGACCCCGCGGGCCATCCATCAGAAGGTCAGGAGCTACGGCATCGAAGTGGAAAAATACCGTTCCTGAAACCCCGCCCGGTGTTGACCGGGCGCTCCCCGGCCGGGGAGGTCGCCGGCCCACGCACGAAGCGCGCCGCGCCCCGGGCCTGGAGCCGACGGAGGCTTCCCGGCCCCCAGGGCAGTCCGTGCGCCCAACGACTGCGCGGCCGTGGCAGCATGGGGACACCCATGTGTCAAAGACGCACGGCCCGCGTCACATCGCGCCGCACAACACCCGCCCGGCGTCGCGTCCAAGGACGCCGACAATGCTGGCATACTGCTTGCTGCGTGGGTGCCCAGCGTCGTGCGGTACGCGCGCCACACAACAACCCACAACACCGGAAACCGTAATGGCAGCAGAGCAACCGCATCCCCACCGGATCGTGGTCGTCGGCGGCGGTGCCGGCGGCCTGGAACTGGTCACCCGTCTGGGCAACAGGTTGGGCCGCCGCGGCAGGGCGGAGGTCACTCTCATCGACACCAGCTGGACCCACATGTGGAAGCCGCTGCTGCACGAGGTCGCTGCAGGCAGCCTGGATGTCGGGGAGCATCAGCTGGAGTACCTGGCCCAGGCACGCCGCCATCACTTCCGGTTCCGGTTGGGGCGCATGGACGGCCTGGACCGGCAGCGGCGCCTGGTGCAGGTCGCGCCCGTGTACAACGACGAGGGCGTCGCCGTCACGCCGGCCCGCAGCATTCCCTACGACACCCTGGTCATCGCGGTGGGCAGCGTGAGCAACGATTTTCATCTGCCGGGGGTCGCCGAACACTGCCTGTTCCTGGACACCACCCAGCAGGCCCAGCGCTTCCAGCGCCGGCTGCTGGACCGGCTGCTGCAGGCCCACAGCCACGACACGCCGGTGGAACCGGGGCAACTGGATGTGGCCATCGTGGGCGGGGGTGCCACCGGAGTGGAGCTGGCGGCCCAGCTGCACCGGGTCACCCGCCTGCTGCCCGCCTACGGTCTGGACGAAGTGCAGCCGGACACCGACATCCGTCTCACCGTCATCCAGGCGGCCCCGCGGCTGGTGCCGGACCTGCCGGAACGCCTGTCCCGGGCGGTGGCCGACCAGCTCGAGCGCCTGGGCATCACGGTCCACTGCGACGAGCGGGTGGTGGAGGTGACCGGGGACGGCATCCGAACCGCCGGCGGCCGGTTCATTCCAGCGGCGTTCAAGGTCTGGGCGGCGGGCATCAAGGCGCCGGAGTTTCTGGGCGATCTGTCCGGACTGGAAACCACCACCACCCATCAGCTGCTGGTGCATCCGACGCTGCAGACGACCCGGGACGAGAATGTCTTTGCCCTGGGTGACTGTGCGGCCTGTCCGCGCGGGGACGGCAACCTGGTACCGCCCCGCGCCCAGGCCGCCCACCAGCAGGCGAGCTTTCTGGCCCGCGCTCTGCGCGCGCGCCTGCGCGGCACGGCACTGCCCGCCTACCGCTACCGGGACTACGGCTCATTGGTGGCGCTGGGCCACTACTCCACGGTGGGCAATCTGATGGGCCGCGCCCTGAACAACCTGTCGGTATCGGGCCTGGTCGCCAGCCTGATCTACCGTTCCCTGTATCAGATGCATCTGCTGGCCCTGCACGGTTGGATACGCACCGGCATACTGGCCCTGACCAATCTGGTCCGGCGGGGTATCGATCCCGAGATCAAGCTGCACTAGCCGGCCGATTGCACCGGCCGGGCGCCGCCTCCCTGTGTTACGCATTTGGGACAGTCTGTCTCCGGCAAAACCGTGTCTGAGCACCCCGGCGCCCGCCGCCGACGGTTTCCACACGCCATTTGTGGCGCTTCGGGGAATGGCATAGCCATTGCTATGTCTAAAGACAAAGTGAGCCCGTCCCCATCGTCCGGCGGTTCGAGCGATGCGGTCGCGGGCGACTGTCCGTCCCCTGTCCGCCAGGAGCTGAGGCGTGAGCAAAGCCGGTATCCGCCATAATCGCAAGAAGCATGCCCGCGTACGTGGGCGTACCCCGACATCCCAGGCGCTGATGGACGTCAGCACGCTGCTCGCCGATCTGCCACGGCGCCGTGACCTGTTGATCGAAGCGCTGCACCGGGTCCAGGACCGGTACGGCCATCTGTCCGCCGACCACCTGATGGCGGTGGCCCACGAGCTGCGCCTGACGGCAGCCGAAGTGTACGAAGTGGCCACCTTCTACCACCATTTCGATGTGGTAAAGAACGCTCGGCAGATGCCCCCTGCGGTGACGGTGCGCGTCTGCGACTCAGTGAGTTGCGCGCTGGCAGGGGCCGAAGAGCTCATCGAACGACTGCAGTCGACCCTGGGCGACGAGTTCCGCATTCAGCGCGTGCCCTGCGTGGGGCGCTGCGAGCACGCTCCGGTGGCCGTTGCCGGCACCAACCCCCTCGACGAGGCCACAGCGCAAAGCGTCAGTGGCGCCCTGGACCGGGGCGAACTGACGGCCGCCCCGCCGCCCGATTACGTGGACTACCGACGCTACGTCAGCGCAGGCGGGTACCGGCTGCTGCAGGAAGTCGTGGCGGGCCAAAGGGACCCGGAAGCGATCATGTCGGCACTGGAGGACTCGAACCTGCGGGGCCTGGGAGGTGCCGGCTTCCCGGCAGGCCGCAAGTGGCGGATCGTTCGCGACCAGCCCGCGCCGCGGCTGGCGGCCATCAACATCGACGAAGGCGAACCCGGCACCTTCAAGGACCGCTACTATCTCGAGCGCGATCCCCACCGCTTCCTGGAGGGGACGCTGATCGCCGCCCAGGTGGTAGGCATCGACGAGGTCTATCTTTACCTGCGCGACGAGTACGCCGGCTGCCGCGCCATGCTGGAGACCGAGCTCAAGGCCCTGCAGGACGATCCGCCCTGTGCCCTGCCGCCCATTCATCTGCGCCGTGGCGCCGGTGCCTATATCTGCGGCGAGGAATCGGCCATGATCGAGTCGATTGAAGGCAAACGGGGTATGCCCCGTCTGCGACCACCCTTCGTCGCCCAGGTGGGCCTGTTCGGACGGCCGACCCTGGAACACAACCTGGAGACCCTGCACTGGGTGCGGGACATCCTGGAGCGTGGCCCCGAGTGGTTCACCAGCCACGGCCGGCGCGGACGCAAGGGACTGCGCACCTTTTCGGTGAGCGGGCGGGTGCAACGCCCGGGCGCCTATCTGGCGCCGGCCGGCATCTCGGTGCGCGAGCTCATCGACGAGTACTGCGGCGGCATGCTTCCCGGACACACCTTCTACGGTTACTTCCCCGGCGGCGCATCCGGCGGCATCCTGCCTGCTTCCCTGGGCGACCTGCCGCTGGACTTCGACACCCTGCAGCCCCACGGCTGCTTCATCGGTTCGGCCGCCATCATCGTGCTGTCCGATCGGGATCGGGCCCGCGATGCCGCCCTCAATGCCATGCGCTTCTTCCGCCACGAGTCCTGCGGGAAATGCACGCCCTGTCGGGTGGGCACCGCCAAAGCCGTGCAACTGATGGAACAACCGGCCTGGGACCGCCCCCTGCTGGAGGAACTGGCCCAGGTCATGGCCGATGCGTCCATCTGCGGACTGGGCCAGGCCGCCCCCAATCCCCTGCGATCCGTAATCCAGTATTTCCCCGAGGAACTCAGTGATGACCGTCAGTGAACCCGCCCCTTCCCGTTCCATTCGCTTCTCCCTCAATGGGCGCGAGCTTGACGCCAGGCCGGAAGAAACCATCCTGCAGGCGGCGCAGCGCGGTGGTATCGAGATTCCCCACCTGTGCTACATGGACGGGATGCGCGCCGATGGCAACTGCCGCAGCTGCATGGTGGAAATCGAAGGCGAACGGGTATTGGCACCCTCGTGCTGCCGTACTCCCAGCGAAGGCATGACCGTGCAGTCCGCAAGCGAACGGGCGGTGAAGGCCCAGAAGCTGGTTATGGAGCTGCTGCAATCGGACATGCCCGAACGCGCCTACACCCGCGACAACGAGCTGGACAACTGGTCGGTCAAGCTGGGGCTGGGCAAGCCGCGCTTCGCGCCCCGCCCGGAACCCGCTCCGGACGACTCCCATCCGGCCATGTCGGTACGTCTGGATGCCTGCATCCAGTGCACGCGCTGCGTGCGGGCCTGCCGCGAGGAACAGGTCAACGACGTCATCGGCTACGCGTTCCGGGGCGACCACGCCAAGATCGTGTTCGACTTCGACGACCCTATGGGGGACAGCTCCTGCGTGGGTTGCGGGGAATGCGTACAGGCCTGCCCCACCGGCGCGCTGATGCCGGCCTACGAGGTGGGTCTGCAGGCGACCGACAAACAGGTGCAGTCGGTCTGTCCCTACTGCGGGGTGGGCTGTCAGCTCACCTACAACGTCAAGGACAACCACATCCTGTTCGTGGAGGGCCGCGACGGGCCGGCCAATCACAGCCGCCTGTGCGTCAAGGGTCGCTACGGCTTCGACTATGTGAACCACCCACACCGTCTGACCCGGCCTCTGATCCGCCGGGCCGACATGCCCAAATCGGTGGACATCGACGCCGTGGATCCGGCCGACCCCCTGCACCTGTTCCGGGAGGCCACCTGGGAAGAGGCGCTGGCAGCGGCCGCCGGCGGTCTCGACCGCATCCGCCAGGTGCACGGCCCGCGGGCACTGGCCGGTTTCGGCTCGGCCAAGGGTTCCAATGAAGAGGCCTACCTGTTCCAGAAGCTGGTGCGCACCGGCTTCGGCAGCAACAACGTGGACCACTGCACCCGCCTGTGTCATGCCTCGTCGGTGGCGGCCATGCTGGAGATGATCGGCTCGGGCGCGGTATCCAACCAGGTGGAAGACGTGGCGGAAGCCGAGGTCATCATCGTGATCGGCGCCAACCCCACGGAGAACCATCCGGTGGCGGCCACCTTCATGAAGAACGCCGCCCGCGCCGGCAAGACCCTGATCGTGATCGATCCGCGCCGCACGGGCCTGGCCCACTACGCGGACTATGTACTGCAGTTCAAGCCCGACACCGACGTCGCTCTGCTCAACGCCATCATGCACAGCGTCATCGAACAGGGGCTGGTGGACGAGGACTTCATTGCCAACCGCACCACCGGTTACGAAGCCTTGAAGGAACATCTGGCCCCATTCAGCCCCGAGGCCATGGCGCCCGTCGTCGGTATCGACGCCGCCACCCTGCGGGAAGTGGCCCGCGTCTACGCCGGCGCGCGCGCCTCGATGATCTTCTGGGGCATGGGCATTTCCCAGCACGTGCACGGCACCGACAACGCCCGCGCGCTGATCTCCCTGGCGCTGATGACCGGCCAGGTGGGGCGTCCCGGTACCGGCCTGCATCCCCTGCGCGGACAGAACAACGTGCAGGGCGCCTCCGACGTGGGACTGATACCCATGGTGTTTCCCGACTACCAGGGGGTGGGCGATACGGATGCCCGCGCACGCTTCGAGAAGCTGTGGGGAACCACGCTGGATCCGGATCCGGGACTGACGGTGGTGGAGATCGTTCACGCCATCATTGCCGACCAGATCCGCGGCATGTACATCATGGGAGAGAACCCGGCCATGTCGGATCCGAACCTGGGCCACGCCCGTCATGCGCTGGCCAAACTGGAACATCTGGTGGTGCAGGACCTGTTCCTCACCGAAACCGCCTGCTTCGCGGACGTGATACTGCCCGCCTCGGCATTCCCGGAAAAAACCGGCACCTTCACCAATACCGACCGGCGCGTGCAGCTGGGACGCCAGGCCCTGGATCCGCCGGGTGACGCCCGCCAGGACCTGTGGATCATCCAGGAGATGGCGAGGCGCCTGGGACTGGACTGGGACTACAGCGGCCCGGAGCCGGTGTTCGACGAGATGCGCCGTGCCATGCCCAGCATCGCCGGCATCACCTGGCAACGGCTGCAGGCCGAGCATGGCGTCACCTACCCATGCCGTGAGGAAGGCGATCCCGGCGAGCCGGTGATCTTCACCGAAAGCTTTCCCACCGGGACCAGCCGGGCGCAGTTCACGCCGGCACCGTTCATCAATGCCGCCGAGCTGCCGGATACGGAGTATCCGTTCGTTCTGATCACAGGGCGCCAGCTCGAACACTGGCACACCGGCGCCATGACCCGCCGGGCCACGGTGCTGGACGCCATCGAGCCCGAACCCGTTGCGACGCTCCACCCGGACGAACTGGACGCCCTCGGCGCACGGCCCGGGGATACGTTGATCCTGAAGTCGCGCCGCGGTCAGGTGAGAGCCTTCGCCCGCGCCGACGTGGGCCTGCAGGCCGGCCAGGTGTTTCTGCCGTTCTGCTACCACGAAGCTGCGGCCAATCTGCTCACCAACGAGGCACTGGATCCCGATGCCAAGATTCCCGAGTTCAAATTCTGCGCCGTGCAGGTCCGCGCGGAGCGCTGAACGCGGCCACACCGGAGACATGTCATGAACGATCCCGCCGCCCTCACCATGGTGGATGTGCAGCGCAGCATCGACACGCGCCACATTGCCATCGACAAAGTGGGCATCAAGGACATCCGCCACCCGGTCAGGGTCATGGAACGGGACGGTGGCGAGCAGCACACCATCGCACAGCTCAATATGTACGTGGACCTGCCCCACAACTTCAAGGGCACCCACATGTCCCGCTTCGTGGAGATTCTCAACCGCCACCACGGGGAGATGTCGGTACCGGCCTTCTAGGCCATGCTGCCCGCCATGACCGACCTGCTGGAGGCCCGGGCCGGACATATCGAAATGTCGTTCGACTACTTCATGCGCAAGGCGGCGCCGGTCACCGGGGTGATCAGCCTGCTGGACTACCGGATCACCTTCATCGGCGAACTCGACGGCGAGCAGGGCACCATCACGGTCAAGGTCACCGTCCCGGTCACCAGCCTGTGTCCCTGTTCCAAGGAGATTTCCAGCTACGGCGCCCACAACCAACGCTCCCACGTCACCGTTACCGCGCGGTTGCGGGACTTCCTGTGGATGGAGGAACTCATCGAGATGGTCGAGGAAGAGGCTTCCTGCGAGCTCTACGGGCTGCTCAAGCGACCGGACGAGAAGTACGTGACCGAAAGGGCGTACGACAACCCGAAGTTCGTGGAAGACCTGGTCCGCGACGTGGCGGGCCGCCTGGAACGGGACCGGCGCATCGGCGCCTACACGGTGGAAGCGGAGAATTTCGAGTCCATCCACAACCACTCCGCCTACGCCCTTATCGAACGGGACAAGGACGCTGAAGCGCACCGAGGCGTGTGAGCTTCCTGTCACGCAGGCGCCACAACCTGGCACGATACCGTCCCATCCCCGTACACGCCCCGTTGCCCGCCGACGTGCAATACCTTGAATGGGCACGCCCCCGGCGGCTGGCAGGCTTATTGCTTTCCCTACCGGACGGACGCGGCGAAGTATCCATCGCCGGTCCGGCGCATGTTTCGCCGGCTGCGAAGCCGAGGCGCCCGGATACTCCTCCTCCAACAAACCTTGCCGCCCGCCCGGGCGGCATTTTTTTCCTCAGCGGGTAACGCCCCCGGCACTGCTCGCCTGCCTGACCGCCCAGGCGACGTCCGCAGCCTGGCGGTTGGCCGCCACGTCGTGGACCCGGAACAGACCGACGCCGGCCATCACCCCCATTGCCGTGGTGGCGCAGGTGGCCGGCATCAGGTCCTCCGGCTCGCCTCGGGCGCAGATCGATCCCATGAAACGCTTGCGGCTTGCGCCCAGCAGCACCGGATGGCCAAGCTCGACGATGCGGTCCAGGTTCGCCAGCAGGGCCAGATTGTGGTGCTTGCGCTTGCCGAAACCGATACCCGGGTCCAACAGGATGCGGTCGGCCGCCATGCCCAGGGCCATGACCATGGCGGCACGCTCGGCGAGAAACGCCGATACCTGCGCAACCACATCCTGGTACGCCGGGGCCTGCTGCATGGTCGCCGGCGTGCCCTGCATATGCATGAGAACCAGTTGGACCGAAGACCGTGCCGCCAGCTCCAGAATACCGGCATCGTCGCGGCCGGCCGAAATATCGTTGATCATTTCCACGCCCGCATCGAGGGCGGGTGCGGCCACCGCGCTGAGGGTGGTATCGACACTGACCTGCACGGACGCGGGCAACTCGGCACGCAATGCGCGGATCACCGGCAGAACCCGTCGGCACTGTTCGGCCGCCTCCACCGGCTGCGCGCCCGGTCGCGTGGATTCACCGCCCACATCGATGATATCGGCACCCTCTTCCGCCATTCGGCAGCCATGGGCCACTGCGGACCCGATGCCACTGAAACGCCCGCCGTCCGAAAAA
>DATFML010000116.1:0-12374 GCA_035266965.1 Gammaproteobacteria bacterium | reverse complement strand
CGGAAAACGCCGCAAGTGGCAGGCCTACTTCTCCGGTCTGCTCGGCGGTAAAGGAGAATAACGCCATGACCCAACTGGCCCTGGTAATCGATCTGAACGTCTGCGTGGGCTGCCATGCCTGCGTGACCAGCTGCAAGGAGTGGAACACCTCGGGCTGGGCCGGTCCCATGACCGACCATCGCCCCTATGGCAGCGATCCCACCGGCACTTTCTTCAACCGCGTGCAGACCTTCGAGGTCGGCCAGTACCCGAACACCGAGACGGTGCACTTCCCCAAGAGCTGCCTGCACTGCGAGGACGCGCCCTGCGTGCCGGTGTGCCCCACCGGCGCCAGCCACAAGCGCGAGCTCGACGGCATCGTGCTGGTCGACTACGACAAGTGCATCGGCTGCAAGTACTGCTCCTGGGCCTGCCCCTACGGTGCGCGCGAGATCGACGAGCACCAGAAGGTGATGAAGAAGTGCACCCTGTGCGTGGACCGCATCTACGACGAAAACCTGCCGCCGGCGGAACGCAAACCCGCCTGCGTGATGGCCTGCCCCACCAATGCGCGGCTGTTCGGTGACGTGCACGACCCGGATTCGGAAGTCTCCGTCGCCATCCGCGAACAGGGCGGCTATCCGTTGATGCCGGAATGGGGCACCAAGCCGGCCAACCACTACCTGCCGCGGCGCAAGACGCGGGTCACCATCCACGAAGACGAGCTGATCCGCGCCGACAACCCGCTCAAGAAGGAGCGCCGTCAGCCCAAGCCGGACATCAGCGAACCGTCTCTGGACGACGTCACCAGCTGGTAATCCAATAAGCGAAGCGGGCGGCGGCAGGTACACCCTGCCGACCCCGCTGACAACAGCCTCCAGTGGAGCTAGGCAATGAATCCTGCGTTTTCGGTCATCTTTCTCACCACGCTGTCGGGCGTGGGACAGGGACTGTTCCTGTCGCTGTTCACCGGTCAGGTGTATTCCACCATCAATCTGCTGCCCGCCCAGCACCCGGTGCGCTTCTACGCCCTGGGCAGCCTGCTGGCCCTGGTGTTTCTCGGCACTGCACTGCTCGCATCGTTCTTCCATCTGGGGCGGCCCGAGCGGGGCTGGCGGGCGGCGGCCCGCTGGCGCACGTCCTGGCTGTCCCGGGAAGTGATCGTGCTGCCCGCCTTCATGGGGGCGGTGTTCGTGTACGGCGCCCTGTTTTACCTGGGCTGGAACATTCCGCTGGTGACGGTGGGCAGCGATGTGGTCATCGGTCTCACGCTGGTGGTGGGCGCCGTTACCGCCGTGCTGTGCTTTGCGCTGTTCATCTGCACCGGCATGATCTACGCCTGCATCAAATTCTTCCAGGAGTGGGCCACGCCCCTCACCGTGGTCAACTACTTCCTGCTGGGCACGGCCTCTGGCTTCACCCTGGCCACCGCCTTTTCGGCCTACAACGCCCCGGCGCTGGTGGACTTCTTCGGCGCCTGGGCCATCATCCTGACCATCGCCGCGCTGATAACCCGCACCGCCTCCCTGGTGCGCAACGCGCGCATCGAATACAAGTCCTCCGTGCAGACCGCCATCGGCGTACGCCACAGCAAGGTGGTGCAGAAAAGCCAGGGCTTCATGGGCGGCTCGTTCAACACCCGCGAGTTCTTCCACCACAAGTCCGAGGGCTTTCTGGCCCTGGTCAAGTGGACCTTCCTGGTGCTGGTGTTCCCGCTGCCGATACTGCTTCTGGCCGTGGGCCTGTCGGCCGGACACGACCCCCTGCTGGTTGCCGCCTTCGTGAGCCAGTACCTGGGACTGCTCGCCGAGCGCTGGTTCTTCTTCGCCCAGGCCAACCATCCCCAGAACCTGTACTACCAGACGGTCTGAACCGGCAGCGCGAACAGACTGAAATGTGCCACGGACGGCACGGACGTGGAAAGGCTCCAATGCCCTGCGTTCGGATGTCGGTCCTACGGGGATTTCCACCCCCCACCGTGCGTCGAGTTTCGCGGTACCTTCTGTCGTTCTGCTAACGTTGCATTGACGCCGCATTGACATGCCGCTAGATTAGGCCGCTGTTCGGAACCCTTGGGAAATGCGGCGTGCCAAGAAGATTCAGCGTTCTCCTGCTCGGCCTGACGCTGCTGACCACGCAATGGCTGCTCGCGGTCCATGAGCTCCACGACCAAGTCCACCCGCCCGCCCACCAGTGCCAGCTGTGCCTGGCCGCCACATCCCTGCACGGCAACATCCCCGGCTTGCCCGCCCTGGCGCCTGCGGTGGGCGCCAGCCATGTGCTCGTCCCTGCCCCGGCGCCGGTAAGCGCCACCGCGGTCCGGCCTCGTCTTTTCCAGCCTCGCGCCCCTCCTGTGTGCTGACCGCCTGGACCATCCGGCCGACCTTGTCGTCCGCCGGGACCTTTCCGCGTCCACCTTACGGGGATCGAACCATGAAACGCAGCGTCATCGCGGGCGGCGCGGCGCTGGCCCTTTGCGGGCCGGCTTCCCACGCCGCACAGCAGGAGGATCTGGCGGGTATCCGCGCCCAGATCCAGCAGCTCAGAAACGACTATCAGAAACGCATCGACGAACTGGAGGAGCGCCTGGCGCAGGCCGAAGCGCAGGCGCGCTCGGCACAGCGCTCGGCGCGACGTGCCGAGCAGGTCGCCACGGCGCCGGCCGCCGTGCCGCCGCCCGCGCCGAAATCCGCCAACGCCTACAATCCGGCCCTCAGCGTGATCCTGATGGGCGGCGTCAACGCCTACTCCAGAGACCCTGGCACCTACGCTCTGCCGGGTTTTCAGCTGGATTCCGAGGCCGGCCTGGCCGAGGAGGGCCCGACCATCGGCGAATCCGAGCTGACGTTCAGCGCCAATGTGGACGATCAGTACTACGGGAGTCTGACCACTGCGATCCACAGCCCGGCCGGTGGCGCCACAGAGGTCAATATCGAGGAGGCGTACCTGGAGGCGCCGCGCCTGCCCGCAGGCCTCGGGGTGAAGTTCGGGCGATTCTATTCCGGGATCGGTTATCTCAACAGCCGCCATCGGCACGCCTGGAACTTCGCCGACGCGCCGCTCGCCTACAGGGCTTTCCTGGGCGGGCAGTACGGCGACGACGGCGTGCAGATCCGGTGGCTCGCTCCCACGGACCGGTTCATCGAGCTGGGCGGCGAGCTCCTGCGGGGTGCGAACTTTCCGGGCGGGGGAATCGGCGACAGCCGCTTCGGTGCCCGTTCTCTGTTCGCGCACACCGGCGGCGATATCGGCATCAGCAGCAGCTGGCGCCTCGGCGTATCCCGCCTGTGGAGCCGCCCGCACGCCCGGGAAGGCATGGCCAACGACGCCGGCGTGGCAGCTTCCAGTTTCGCCGGTGACAGCAACCTCACCGGGGTGGACTTCGTGTGGAAGTGGGCGCCTGCGGGCAACCCCTATGCCCGCAATCTCGTGGTCCAGGCCGAGCTGTTCCGCCGGGACGAAGCCGGACGGGTCACCGTCAACGACACCGGCATGAGCACCGCCTACGACGGCATCCAGTACGGGGGCTACGCGCAAGCGGTCTATCAGTTCATGCCCCGCTGGCGGATCGGCGCCCGTTATGACTGGCTGAGCGCCGACAACCATGGTGCGGACCCATCGGTACTGACCCAAGCAGGGCTGCTCGATCAGGGCCATAAGCCCAGTCGCTACACCCTGATGATGGATTTCGCCAACAGCGAGTTCAGTCGCCTGCGCCTTCAGTACGACCAGGACCGGTCCCTTCCGCGGACCGACCGCCAGTGGTTGTTCCAGTATGTCATGAGCCTGGGCGCCCATGGCGCCCACGCCTTCTGAGGAGAGCGTCGTGAACCCATTTCTGCGTTGGTTGGTTGTGATACTGGCTCTGAGCGCGGCCGGCCCGGCGGCGGCAAAGCTGCGGGTGTTTGCCTGCGAGCCGGAGTGGGGCGCCCTCGCCCGCACGCTGGGGGAAGAACAGGTCGAGGTCTATACCGCCACCACCGCCCGCCAGGATCCCCATCATGTGCAGGCCCGCCCCAGTCTGATCAGCCGCATGCGGCGCGCCGACTTGGTGGTCTGCACCGGCGCCGAGCTGGAAATCGGGTGGTTGCCGGTGTTGCTGCGCCAAGGCAACAACCCCCGGGTCCAGCCCGGGCAGCCGGGCTACCTGGCGGCCGCGGAACACGTTCGGCTGCTGGGGATCCCCACCCGTGTGGATCGGTCCGAAGGCGATATCCATCCCTACGGCAACCCCCACATCCAGACCGACCCGCACAATATCGCCCGGGTGGCCGCCGTGCTGACCGACCGCCTGGTCCAGCTCGACCCGGCCCATGAAACCGGCTACCGGCAGCGCTACCGGCACTTCGCCAACCGCTGGCAGCAGGCGATGGCGCGCTGGGAGCTGGAAGCGGCGCCCCTGCGCGGCGGCGCGGTAGTCACGCACCATGAAGGCTGGGTCTACCTGACCCACTGGCTGGGCCTGACCGTAGTCGGCCACCTGGAGCCCAAACCCGGCGTACCTCCCAGCGGCGCTCATCTGGCGCGGCTTCTGCAGACCTTGAAGACCCGACCCGCCAAGATGGTGATCCGGGCCGCCTACCAGGATCCCCGTCCCTCCCGATGGCTGGCGAGCCACGGGAACACCGTCACCGTCACGTTGCCGTTCACCGTGGGGGGCACGCCAGGGGCGAAGGACTTGTTCGGTCTGTACGAGGACACCGTCCAACGCCTGCTGAGGGCCGGGCGGTGAACCTCGCGGGCTTGGACCTGAGCATCATTGGCCCGGCCTTTCTGGCCGGGTTGCTGGTGCTGGCGACCCACGTACCCATGGGTCGGCAGGTGCTGTCGCGCGGCATTATCTTCATCGACCTGGCAGTCGCTCAGGTGGCGGGACTGGGAGTGATCGTGGCCGACCGGCTGGGCTGGTCGCCCCACGGCTGGGCGGTGCAAGGCGCGGCCGTGTCGGCGGCGTTTGTGGGCGCTTTGGTGCTGCGTTGGACCGAGCGGCGCTGGCCGCAGGTGCAGGAGGCCCTCATTGGCGTGCTGTTCGTGCTAGCCGCCAGCACGGCCCTGTTGCTGCTCGCCGGCAATCCCCATGGCGGCGAGCAACTGCGGGACCTGCTGGTCGGCCAGATTCTGTGGGTCACGCCGGTCATGCTCGCTCCCGCGGCGCTGGTTTATGCGCTGGTGCTGGCGGGCTGGTTCGCGGCGGGGGCACGACTGGGACGGGCGGGTTTCTATCTGCTGTTCGCCCTGACCGTCACCGTCTCCGTGCAGCTGGTGGGCGTCTATCTGGTGTTCGCCAGCCTGATACTGCCCGCCCTGGCGGGCTGCCGCCACGCAGGGCCACAAGGACTGATCGTCGGGTACGCCACCGGAATCGCCGGTTACGCGAGCGGGCTGGCGGCCTCGGCCTGGCTGGACCTGCCCTCCGGGCCGGCCGTGGTAGTGGCGCTGGCATTGTGGACCGCCGCAGCGGCAGCCGTCCCTCTCAGGCGCTCAACCCAGCAACATGCGCAGCCCAAGCACCAGCAGGAAGGCGGCGAACAGCCGCTTCAGCAGCAGGGGCGGGATGCGGTGGGCTAGGGCGGCACCCAGGGGGGCGAACAGGGTGCTGGCCACCACGATGCCGACGAAGGCCGGCACGTTGATGAAGCCGATGCTCCAGGGAGGCAGGTGGGGGCTGTGCCAGCCGCTCACCATGTAGCTGAGGGCGCCGGTCACCGCGATGGGCAGGCCGATGGCGGCGGAAGTGGCCACCGCCTTGCGCACCTGCATGTTGCACCAGGTCAGGAACGGCACCGACATGGAGCCGCCGCCCACGCCCATGAGGGTGGAGACCGTGCCGATGAGACTGCCTGCCACCAGCATGCCGGCGGTTCCCGGCAGGGTGCGATGAGGCGGTGCGGCGGTGCCCAGCGCCATCTGGGCCGCCACCAGCAGCATGAAGACGGCGAATGTCACCCGCAAGGTGTCGCCACCCAGCTGTTTGGCGATCACCGCACCGACCATGCCGCCGACGATGATGCCCGGCGTGACGGTCCGGAACACGCGCCAGTCGATGCCCCCGCGGCGCTGGTGGGCGCGGATGGAAGACAGCGAGGTGATGACGATGGTGCCCAGGGACGTGCCGATGGCCACGTGCATGATGACGTCGGTGTTGACACCCTGGTGGGCGAACACCAGCGCCAGTACCGGCACGATGATCACACCGCCGCCGATGCCCAGCAGACCGGCGAGCATGCCCGCCAGACCGCCCATGGACAGCAGGATCAGAATGTCCAAGGCCGGACATCCCGTGGCAGGCGTGGCGTCCCCGGGCCAGCAGGCATCGACGACTCAGCCGGCATGGGCCAGCGTACGGGTCTCGTCGATGCGCCGGCGCAGGCGGCCCAGGGACCGGGCCATCACGATCTCGCCACCGGCCACGAAGCGCTCGTGGTTCGCTTCCACTTCTTCGGGCAGATACAGATAGTTGACCATCAGGCCGAACGAGCCCTGCATGCCGTGCTCGGAAACATCCGCGAAGGCAGTGATGCGCTCCAGGCGCGCGCCGTTGGAAAGATGGAACGAGGCGACCGGGTCCAGCAGCGCACCATTGGAGGCGCGCGTCGTGAGGTAGGCCAGCGCGACCCGGCTCAACGGCTCGGCGAGCACGTCCGCGTGGCTCAACGGATCGTTTTCCAGCAGGGCCGCCAGGGCCTGCAAAGGACCCTCGACCTCCGCACGGGCGCACAGCGCTTCCCCGTGCTCTTCCAGCAACGCCTCGATGAAGGCCGGGCTCAAGCCCTGGTCGGTACCGTTCAGCGCCGCGGAAAGCACGGCCGAGAAACGGGGCAGGGGCGATAGGGTCGCGAAGTGGCGGATGGCGGGCAGGGCCGCGCGCAACTCCGTCAGCACCTGCTTGATCAGGAAATTGCCGAACGAGATGCCGCGCAGGCCGACCTGGGTGTTGTTGATGGAGTAGAACATGGCGGTGTCGGCCTGGGCCGGATCCAGCAACGGCGCGTCGGGATCGAGCAGGGGCTGCACCCGTTCGGACATGCCCTTGACCAGGGCCACTTCCACAAAGATCAGGGGCTCGTCAGGCATGGCCGGATGAAAGAAGGCGAAACAGCGCCGGTCCGCCAGCATGCGCCGGCGCAGATCGTCCCAGCCCTGGATGCGGTGCACCGATTCGTAGCCGAACAGCTTTTCCAGGATTTCCGCCGGGCTTCCCCAGTCGATCACCCGCAGCTGCAGGAAGCCACGGTTGAACCAGGAGGACAGCAGATGCTTGAGGTCGGCGTCCACGGCGCGCATTTCCGGACGCCGGCGCTGCAGGGCCAGCAGGTCGGCGCGCATGGCCACCAGGCTGGCGGTGCCGTTGGGGGCCATGTTCAGGCGCCGGAACAGTTCCTGACGGGGCGGCTCCACCAGGGTGGCAAGGCGCAGATAGTCGTCCAGTTCGCGACTGCGGGCATAAGCTTCCACGGCCGCCTGGATACGGTCCAGGTCCGGACCGAAGTCGTTCAGCAGCATGTCGAAAAAGGCCTCGCGCCCGTCGGCATCGAAGCTCTTGTACAGCAGCAGGATCTCCCGGGACAGTGCCACCGCGGAGGCTTCGCCGCGGCCGTCCAGCAGCTGACGGCAGAGCTGCGCCGGGTCCTGGCCGCCGCGGTTGCCCGCTTCGAGTTTCAGCAGTTCGCGGCCCCGGTCGGCAACCGCTTCCAGCATGCGCTCCAGCCAGCCCTGCTTCATTGCAGCGCCCCCATCAGGTGATCGGGCAGCCAGGTGGCGATTTGCGGAAACACCGTGAGCAGCATGATGGCCAGCACCATGCACAGCATGAACGGCAGTGCGCCCCACAGAATGGTGGGCAGTTTCACCTCGGGCGCGATGCCGTTGATGACATAGAGATTGAGCCCCACCGGCGGGGTGATGAGGCCGATCTCCATGTTGATGGTGAGCACCACGCCGAACCACACCGGGTCGTAACCGTGCTGGGCCACCAGAGGAACCAGAATGGGGGCGGCCATGAGGATCACGGCCACCGGCGGCAGGAACAGGCCGGCCACCAGCAGGAACAGGTTGACGTACAGCAGCAGCACCCACGGGCTGACATGCAGGGCGCCGATCCACTCGGCCAGGGACTGGGTGATGTACAGGGAGGACATCATGTAGCTGAACAGCGCCGCCGTGCCGATGATCATCATGATCATGACCGACTCGCGGGTGGCGGTGCGCAGCACTTCCCACAGCTCCCGCGGCCGCCACATGCGGTAGATGACCACCACCAGCAAGATGGAGAAGAAGGCGCCCACCCCCGCCGCTTCCGAGGGCGTGGCGACGCCGCCGTACAGGGTCCAGAGCACCGCCACGATGATGGCGAGGAACGGCAGGATGCGCGGCAGGATGGTGAACTTCTCACGCCAGGAATAACCGCGGTCGCCCAGCTTGAAGCGATAACCCTTGCGGGCCGCGTAGTACAGGGACCAGGCCATGAACAAGGCGGTCAGCAGCAAGCCGGGGAAGATGCCGGCGATGAACAGGCGGCCGATGGATGTGCCGGTGGAGATGCCGTACACGATCATGGTGATGCTGGGGGGGATCAGGATGCCCAGGGTGCCGCCGGCGGCGATGGCGCCGGTGGCCAGGCCGTCCGGGTAGCCCCGCTTGCGCATCTCCGGCACACCCATCTTGCCGATGGCGGCACAGGTGGCCGGCGAGGAGCCGCTCAGGGCCGCAAAGATGGAGCAGGCGCCCAGATTGGAGATGAGCAGGCCGCCGGGCACACGGTAGAGCCAGCGTTCCAGAGCCTCGTAAAGATCGGGACCGGCCCGCGAAGAGGCCACCGCCGCACCCATGAGGATGAACATGGGGATGGACAGCAGGGCGAACTCGTTGAGCCCGCCGAACAGGGTGTCGGCCAGCACCGACAGGCTGCCCACCCCCTCGAAGCCCACCAGAAAGATCACCGCCACGGCCCCCAGGGCGAAGGCCACCGGCGCGCCGGTCAGCAACAGCGTCACCAGAGCGCCCGCCACCAGCAGCCCGATTTCGAGGGTACTCATGTCAGCTCTCCCGTATGCCGTGCTGGGGATTGATGCCGAAGGGCATGTCGCGGCCGGTCACCAGGCTGAGAATGTCCGCCACGTACTGAAGCGACAGCACCGCGAAGCCGATGGGCATGGCGGAGTAGGGAATCCACATGCGCACCGCCCACATGGTGTCCGACAGCCAGGCCTTCTCCCAGGCCTCCAGCCACAGCTGATAGCCGTACCAGGTGATGATCAGGCAGAACGCCAGGGACACGGTGGACGCCACCAGGGCCAGCACGATGCGCCAGCGGTGGGTCACGTACAGGGGCAGCAGGTCCACGTTCACATGGCCGCGGGTCAGCAGCACATAGGGGCTGCCGACGAAGGTGGCCGCAATCAGGATGTAGGTGACGAACTCGGTCTGCCAGTTGGTGGCCGCATGCAGCGCATAGCGCATGAAGACCATCTGACAGACCACCAGCACCGACGTCAGCACCATCAGCGCGGCGACGATGCCGCACAGGCGCGAAAGCAGGGCGACCAGGCGAATGAAACTGTTCATGGCGGACCAACGCAGGGCCGGCGCCGGGAAACGTCTCCCGGCGCCGGCACGCCCTGTTGCTTACTTCACGGAAAGGGCCATATCCAGGAGCTGACGGCCCCCTTTGACCTTGTTGGCGAAGTTCTTGTAGGAAGTCCTGTCGGCGATCTTCTTCCACTCGTCGAACTGCTTCTCGTTCATGTAGACCACCTTCACACCGTGCTTCCTGTAGGTGTCCACCAGGATCTTGTCCGCCTCCTTGCCCTTCTCGAAAGCGTACTTCTCGGCATCCTTGCCGGCGGCGAGAATCGCTTCCTGCTGCTTCTTGTCGAGGCGGTCGAAGCTCTTCTTGGACATCAGGATGGGCTCGTACATGAACCACAGGGCGTTCTTGCCCGGCGCGGTCAGGCACTTGACCTGCTCGTAGATGCGGTAGGACACCAGGCTGGCGGAGCTGGTGTTGGCGCCGTCCAGCACGTTGGTCTGCAAGGCCGTGTAGATGGCCGAGCTCGGCATGCTGGTGATGGAGGCGCCGGCACCGGCCAGCATCTCGTTGAAGGCACGGCCGGCGGCGCGGAAGCGCATGCCCTTCACGTCCTTCGGATCCAGCACGCACTGGCCCTTGGAGACGAAACCGCCGGCGAGCCAGGTATCGGCGAGCACGATGACCCCCGAGTCGTTGATGACCTTCTTGATGCGCTTCATGAACGCCGAATGGTCCAGCCGCTGGGCGTGCTCATGGTTGCGCACCAGGCCCGGCATCAGGGTCAGGTTGAATTCCGGGTGGCGGCCGCCGGCGTAGTCAAGCGGAAAGGCGGTGATATCCAGCTGCCCCTTGACGATGGCGTTCCACTGCTCCTTGGGCTTGTACAGCGACTTGCCCGGATAGACCTGGATTTTCAGGCCTACATCGGCCTTGGCCACGTCTTTGGCGATGATGCGCACCATCTCGTCACGCATGTCCCCCTTGGGCCACTGGTGGGAGGCGCGCAACACCATGTCCCCGGCCACTGCACTGGCGCTGGACAAGCCCACCGCGGCCGCGCAGGCGGCGGTCACGAAGATTTTGTTTATGTTCACGGCTGTTTCCTCCCTATTCGTAGGTCATCATGTTGCCCGCTCATCCGCGGGTGCGGTTGCGGGTTGTTGTTGCTCTTGCATGCGTTCCAGCACCTGCAGCTGCACCTGCAGGTGTTCCTTCATGCACTGCTCCACCGCGTCGGCATCGCGCCGGCGCACCGCGTCCATGATGCGGCGATGCTCCTCCAACGAGCCCTGCAGCCGGCCCTCGACGGTCAGCTGGGTATGGCGGGCCAGGCGCAGAATCTTGCGCAGATCCGCCGCCACCCGCTGCAGCCAGCGATTGCGGGACAGCTCCTGCAGGGCCTCGTGAAAACGGAAGTTATCTTCATAATAGGCGTCGATATCGCCGGCCGCGGCATGCGCCTCCAGGCCCGCGTGCAGCCCTTCCAGGCGCTGCACGTCGGCCTCGTCGCTGCGCTGCACCGCTTCGCGGGCACACAGGCCTTCCAGGGCCGCCATCACCACGAACAGCTCGTGGAGCTCGTCGAAGTCCACATGCTTGACGAAGCAGCCGCGGCTGGGCACCAGCTCCACCAGCCCTTCGCTGTTAAGCACCTTGAGCGCTTCGCGCAGGGGTGTGCGGCTGATCCCGAACGAGGCGCACAGCTGCTTCTCGTCGATGGGCTCGCCGGCGGTCAACTCCCCGTCATAGATACGTTTACGCAGCCGATCGGCCACCTGCTGGTACAACGCTCGACGCTGGATGGGACCGGTGCTCACGGCGCTGAATTGTCCTCGTGACGGCGGGGCGGTTGTAATTAATAATTCATAATTATAAATTTTGGCAGTCTAATGACGCCGGGTTTTCGGTGTCAAGCAAAGCTGGTGAGGCCCGCCGTGGACGACAAAAACATCTATCGCCTGTTCGAAAGCCGCTTCCCTGCCGACCGCAGCCGGACGTTCATCGAAACCGAACAGGGGGTCGTATACAGCTACGGGGACCTGGCGGCGGTCAGCGGCCGCTATGCCCGCACCCTCTCGGAGCTCGGGGTGCGCAAAGGGGATCGGGTGGCGGTGCAGGTGGACAAGTCTCCCGAGGCGCTGTTCCTCTATCTGGCCTGCCTGCGGGCGGGCTTCATCTACCTGCCCCTGAACACCGCCTACCTGGAAGACGAGCTGGACTTCTTCCTGGGCGATGCCGGGCCGGCCGCGGTGATCTGCGCGCCCGCCCGCCAGGCCACCATGGAGACGCTGGCCGCCAGGCACGGCGTGGCCCATGTGCTGACCCTGGACAACCAGGGGGGCGGGAGTCTCGGCGAACGGGCCGCCGGCAGGGACGAGGGGTTCGGGGTCACCCCCTGCAGCGCCGATGACGTGGCGGTGATCCTCTACACCTCAGGCACCACCGGCCGGCCCAAGGGCGCCATGATCACCCACGGCAACCTGGCCGCCAACGGCACCGCCCTGCACCAGGCCTGGGGCTTCGGGCCGGACGACGTGCTGCTGCACGCCCTGCCCATCTTTCACATCCACGGCCTGTTCGTGGCCTGTCACTGCGTGCTGCTGAACGGCACCGGCATGCTGTTCGTTGCCAGGTTCGACGTGGCCACGGTGCGGCGGCTGCTGCCCCGGGCGACGGTGATGATGGGCGTGCCGACCTTCTACACCCGGCTGCTGGCGGACCCCGGTTTCGGTCGCGAGGACTGCCGCCACATGCGCCTGTTCACCTCCGGCTCCGCGCCCCTGCTGGAGCAGACCTTCGAGGCCTTCAAGCAGCGCACCGGCCATACCATCCTGGAGCGCTACGGCATGACCGAAACCGGCATGAA
>DATFML010000115.1:0-13463 GCA_035266965.1 Gammaproteobacteria bacterium | reverse complement strand
TCAACGACTGGTACCACACCTACCTGGCCGACTCGGACATCGACGAAATCCAGGGCGCCGCCCGCTTCGTGGATGCCCGCACCCTGGAGGTGGCGGGCGAGCGCTACAGCGCCGATCACATCGTCATCGGGGTCGGCGGCTACCCCACCGTACCCGAGCTGCCGGGGGCGGAGCTGGGCATCACCTCCGACGGCTTCTTCGAGCTCACCGAGCTGCCGCGCCGGGTGGCGGTGGTGGGCTCGGGCTACATCGCCGTGGAGCTGGCCGGCATGCTCAACGCCCTGGGGGCCGAAGTCACCATGCTGCTGCGCCGCGAGCATCTGCTGCGCCCCTTCGACGCCATGCTGCGGGAAGTGCTGATGGAAGAGATGCTCAACGACGGCATCAACATTCTCTCCAGCACCCGGGTCAAGGCCCTCACCCGCCGGGACGACGGCACCCTGTGTGTGGACTGCGGCGATGGCATGCTGCTGGAAGGGTTCGACCAGCTGATCTGGGCCGTGGGCCGCAACCCGGCCACCGGGGACCTGAACGCCGGCGCCGCCGGGGTCGAAGTGGACGGCGAGGGCTTCATTCCCACCGACACCTACCAGAACACCAATGTGCCGGGTGTGTATGCGGTGGGCGACGTGACCGGCCGGGCGGCGTTGACGCCGGTGGCCATTGCCGCCGGCCGGCGCCTGGGCGACCGGCTGTTCGGCGGCATGACCGACCGCCACCTGGCCTACGAGACCATTCCCACGGTGGTGTTCAGCCACCCGCCCATCGGCACGGTGGGGCTGACCGAGGATGAGGCGCGGGCCACTCACGGTGACGCGGTGAAGACCTACCAGACCCGCTTCACGCCCATGTACCACGCCCTCACCGAGCGCAAGACCCAGACCTCCATGAAACTGGTCACCGTCGGCGCTCACGAAAAGGTGGTGGGCTGTCACATGATCGGCCACGGCTCCGACGAGATGCTGCAGGGTTTTGCGGTGGCGATCCGCATGGGCGCCACCAAGCGCGAGCTGGACGATACCGTGGCCATCCACCCCACCAGCGCCGAAGAGCTGGTGACCATGCGCTAGGGAAACGCTGGAGAGTTCGATCAAGCGGATGAAAACAAGGCGCACCCGCCCGTACGCGCATCAGGCGCCCAGCCGCGTAAGCGGGGTTTCCTCATGACCGTTCGCCCATTCGAGGACATGACACCCCGGATCGCGGAAAGCGCATTCGTGGATGAAACCGCGCTGATCATCGGCGACGTTTCCCTTGGCGAGGAGGCGTCGGTGTGGCCGATGGCGGTGGTCAGGGGCGACATCCACCGCATCGGGATCGGCCCGCGCACCAACATTCAGGACGGCAGCGTGCTGCATGTCACCCACGCCGGCGAGTTCAATCCCCACGGCTACCCGCTGTCGGTCGGCAGCGAGGTGACGGTCGGCCATCGTGTCATCCTTCACGGCTGCACCATCGAGGACCGTTGCCTGATCGGCATGGGTGCCGTGGTCATGGACGGCGCGCTGATCCGCAGCGGTGTGCTGCTGGGTGCCGGCAGCCTGGTCACCCCCGGCATGGAACTGGAGGGCGGCTACCTGTGGCTCGGCAGCCCCGCCCGGCGCGTCCGGCCCCTGCGGGCCGACGAACAGGCGTTCCTCGCCTATTCCGCCGAGCACTACGTGCGCCTCAAGAACCGTCACGGCTCGTAGCCGGCACCGTCCGTGATCCAAGAGCTCAACAGAACAAAAGAGCCACGGAACCCACGGAAGAAAAAAGGGAAAAAAAGGGGTCGGTGACAAAGGAAAAAAAGGGGTCGGTGACAAAGGAAAAAAAGGGGTCGGTGACAAATGATTCTCATTTGTCACCGACCCCTTTTTTGCGTGGTTCCCGGCCGGCGGCGAAGGGGCGGCCGTCAAGCCTGCGTCAGCGCGACGGACTATACTTGTGCGGGGAACCTCTCCGGGGAGCGGGCCATGCTGATTTTCGTGGGTGATCTGCCGAAGGGGGCGACGGAACAGGATCTGTGGCGGCTCGGCCAATTGTCCGACGGCAATGCAAAGGTTCGGGTTTTCAAGAAGCCCGGTCCGGAGGGCCATATGCTGCGCTACGGGTTGTTGCAGGTGGACTCGGACTTCGAAGCCCGGCGGGTGATGCATCGGTTGCGGCTGGCGCGCCTGGACGGCGGGCCGTTGCGGGTGCGGCCGTTCGTGGATCGCCATGCCAGCGCCAATGAGCGGCGGGCCACGGACTGGCGGGAGCGCCCCTGGGAAGGCTTGGAGCGGCGCCAGGGCGAGCGCCGCAGCTTCCGCTGAGGCCCTACACGGCGGCCCGGCGCGGCAGGCGGGGTCAGCCCGCCGTCACTTCTGCACGCAAGGCGGCGATCACCGGGGCGCTGAGGGGGCGCACGCCCCGCCAGATGCGGAACGACTCCGCCGCCTGTTCCACCAGCATGCCGAGACCGTCCACCGCATGGTCGATGCCCTGCTGTCGGGCCCAGCGCACAAAGGCGGTGGGACCGCTGCCGTACATCATGTCGTAGCACCAGCCGCCCTCGGCCACCACGTCGGCGGGCAGCGGGGGCACCTCACCGTGCAGACCGGCGGCGGTGGCATTGATGACCAGGTCGAAGCGCTGGCCCTCCAGGGCAGGAAAACCGCAGCCTTCCACGTGGCCCAGATCGCAGAACAGTCGTGCCAGCTCCACAGCCTTCTCCGGGGTCCGGTTGGCGATCACCAGCAGCGCGGGCCGTTGCTCCAGCAGCGGTTCCAGCACGCCCCGCGCGGCCCCGCCGGCGCCCACCAGCAACAGGCGCCGTCCCTCGAGCGCCACGCCCTGGTTGACGGTCAGGTCCCGTACCAGCCCCAGGCCATCGGTATTATCGCCGAATATCGGCCGCTCGCCGTCGAGCACCAGGGTGTTGGCCGCACCTGCCCGTTCGGCACGGCTGCTGCGCTGCCCGGCCAGTGCCCAGGCCTCTTCCTTGAAAGGCACGGTGACGTTGAGGCCACGGCCGCCGTCGGCGCGGAATTCGCTGACCGCCGCGGCGAACCGGCCCGGCTCCACGTCCATGGCCTCGTACACCAGGTCCTGGCCGGTCTGACGGGCGAACAGCCCGTGGATACGCGGGGACTTGCTGTGGGCGATGGGATGGCCGACGACGGCATAACGATCTGGCACGACAGTATCGCCGGCGCCGATCAGGCGCCCTCCTTCAACCAGCCGGCGGCACGCTTGGCGAAATAGGTCAGGATGCCGTCGGCGCCGGCCCGCTTCATGGCCAGCAGCGACTCCAGCGCCACGGTGCGTTCGTCCAGCCAGCCGTTGCCGGCGGCCGCCATCAACATGGCGTACTCGCCGCTGACCTGATAGACGAACGTGGGTACGCCGAAGCGGTCCTTCACCCGGCGCACGATATCCAGGTACGGCATGCCCGGCTTGATCATCACCATGTCGGCGCCTTCCGCCAGGTCGATGGCCACTTCCCGCAGCGCTTCGTCCGAGTTGGCCGGGTCCATCTGGTAGCTGTACTTGTTGCCGGCGCCGAGATTGCCCGCCGACCCCACCGCATCCCGGAACGGCCCGTAGAAGCCCGAGGCGTACTTGGCGGCGTAGGCCAGCACCCGGGTGTTGCGAAAGCCCTGGGCTTCCAGGGCATCACGTACCGCGCCGATGCGCCCGTCCATCATGTCCGACGGCGCCACCACGTCGGCGCCGGCGTCGGCATGGGACAGCGCCTGGCGCACCAGCACATCCACGGTCTCGTCGTTCATCACATAACCCTGGGAATCGATCAACCCGTCCTGGCCATGGGTGGTGAACGGGTCCAGGGCCACGTCGGTGATCACCCCCAGCTCCGGGAAGCGCTCCTTCAGAGCGCGAACGGTACGCTGCGCCAGCCCGTCAGGATTGTAGGCTTCGCGCGCATCCTCGCTCTTGCGCTCCGGCGGGGTGACCGGAAACAGCGCCATGGCCGGAACGCCCAGCTCCAGGAGCTGCTCGGCTTCGCGCAACAGGTAGTCGATGCTGTGGCGCTCGATGCCCGGCATGGAAGCCACTGCCTGGCGCTGCTCGTCGCCCTCCAATACGAACACGGGGTAGATCAGGTCGTCGGCGCCCAGGCGATGCTCGCGCATCAGGCGGCGGGAAAAGTCATCCCGGCGCATGCGCCGCATGCGCACCCGCGGAAAAGCGCCCGCATCGGTGTCGAAATCGCCCATGGCTGGGGTCTCCGGCTGCTGCAAATTCGGAGCGCCAGTGTACCGCGCCCGTGCCGTTGCGGTCAGTCCCCGGGACGCCTTGGCGGTCCGTCCCGGGGCGGTTAGCATGTCCCTGCAGGTGGCCCCGGCGGGCGAGAGGGCCCGCAGCACGGGCTGATTCCCTTATGGGTGAGGTGCGGATGACGGCTCCCGGGGGCAATTCCATTGTGCGCCACGTCGCCCTGATGGAGGGGGCGCTGCCCCTTGCGGCCTGGTATGGGCAGCCCATGTCACCCGCCGAGGCGGCCGATCTTCTCCGGGAAGCCCACCAGCGCTTGCAGCGCTCCCACGCCCGGGGACGGGCATGCTTCGCCTGCGGCCTGCAGGCGCTGATTGCCCGCTACTGGCTGGGGCGTGACGTGGAAGGCGACTATCGTACCCTGATGGCAACGGCCCCCGGCGAACGGGAGCTGGCCCTCGCGGACCTGGTCTACGGCCAGCTGCTCATGAGCCGCAAGCGTGCCGACGCCATGACCCATCTCAACGACGGCTTTGCCCGGGCCGTCCACGAGTTGGGGGCGCGCGAGTACTTCGAGGTGTTGCATCGCCATGAGTTGCTGGCCTACCTGCCCCCCATGGCGACGGGCACGGTGCCGCCCCAGGGGCTCGATGCCCTGCTTGCCGAGGCCGGTGTCATTCGCCGACTGCAGGGCGAGCGAGCCACACAGGGCACTGCCGGCGCTGACCGCGACGACACCGTCGGTTGAGCGACTTCCTCAAGACCGATTTTCACCGTTCGTCAATCTTCCACGGGCCGCCGGTTGCGCCGTGTCAGCGCTGCGCCGGCAGGCGATTGTCCGGTTCCGCTGTGTGTCCCCTGGTTCAGCCGGCGGCGCGCCGTCGGCAGGCCGATACCCCCTCCGCGGCGGCGCCCCTCGTGTGTCCGGGCGGAGCCCGGAAGATCTGACGGACTCCGTCACCCGGCTGACGCCTTACCCGCCGCAGAGCGTCACAAATTGACGCGCCCAACCCGGTCGGCCTGCTCGCTGGAATCGCGACGTGGTCGTAACTGTTTGTCTTTGTGCAACTCTTGCAGATTGGCACCAATTGGCATCGTGCTTGCATTTTCCTGAGCAAAGGGCGCTGGCGACGACCCGGGAACGGCCCTCAAGTTTTCGGGTACAACGCCGCCAACGTCTTCGAAGGCTGAGGGCGGGGTTTGTGACATGGGCCTGGAAGCCCCTGAACCCAAACCGATGTCTTGACCAGTAGGACCTCGCTGGTGCCGTTGTGCAGATCCGCCGCCGGCGGAACTCCTGAAGCGCCACAGGACCTCGAAGACTTGATGAACTGGTTCGGACGGACACTCGGGTCCATGTCACAGACTCACCGCCCAGAGGCGGGAACGAACTGCCGACTCCTCCGACGCTGAAAAGCGACTTCACCCTGCCGAAAGGCAGGGTTTTTTTTGTCCCGGTGAGGGCAATTCTACTTCAGGGTGGGGGGCAGCAGCTTGGTAAGGGCCTGCTTCTCGGTCACCGCCGTGCCGGCCAGCGCGAACCCCAGCAGCCGCTCGCCGCCGGGCGCCAGCCAGCGTGCACGAACTCCGCCATCGCTGCTTTCCACCTGCCAACCACCGCTGGCGTCGGCCGCCGGCGGCGCCACCACCACCGGCAGGGCCGGTGTCTTCACCACCACGGGCATGGCCGGATAGCGCACTTCGGTCTCGGTGCCCGCGAGTGTCTTCGCCAACGCGCGGGCGGCATGCATGATGGGCATTACGAATGGCAGCACCAGCCCGGCCACCTCCGCGCAGTCGCCCAGGGCGTAGACATCGGCGGCGCTGGTACGCAGCAGACGGTCAACCACGATGCCCCGTTCGGTGACCAGCCCGGCGGTCTGGGCCAGCGCCACCCGCGGACGCAGCCCCACCGCCGACAGCACCACATCGGTGTCCAGTGCCCGGCCGTCGGCGAGGATGACCCGCAGCCCTTCCCCATGGCGCTCGACACGCTGGGCGACTGTGCCCATGTGCCACTGCACGCCGATGCCGGCGAGGGCATCGCGCAGGGCACGCCCGACCGGCGCCGGGGCCAGCCGCGCCAGGGGTTGGTCGGCGGGATCGACCAGCGCTACCTGCATGCCGGCCGCCTGCAGGTCATTGGCGAACTCGCAACCGATCAGACCCGCCCCCAGGATCACCAGTCGACGCTTGTCCGCCATGGCGTCGCGAAACCGCTCATAATCCTGCAGGTCGTTGACGGACAGCACGGCCTCCGCGCCGTCGCCTTCCAGCGGCAGGCGGATCGGGTCGGCGCCCAGGGCCAGCACCAGGCGGGAATAGGATTGGGTGCGATCGGCGAGTATCGCGCAGTGACGCTGGATTTCCAGCGCCTCGACCCGCGCATCGGTGTCAATGCCGGCATCGAGTTGCCGGGCCATGGTCCGGGCATCGTTCATGGCCAGCTCATGGGCCTGCTTGCCCAACCCGTAGCCGTTGGAAAGATTGGGTTTGGAATAGAAACGCCCGTGGTCGGCGGTGATCATCACCAGCGGTACGCTGGAGTCGAGCTTGCGCAACTCCCTTGCTACGGTGTAGCCGGCCAGTCCGCTTCCCACGATTACGATCGGATCCATAGGTGCCCTTTCCGGAAGCTGTCGCAACCCGAGCGCCCATGGGGCGCTGCGGGTCTTGCTGCGGTGCTCTTCTACCGTCTCAGCGCTGCGCGCCTCCCGGCGCCCGCGTCGTGCCCGCACGGCCGACCGGCAATCCAGGCAGACAGGTTTCAGTATTGTTCGATTGTGGCATCGGGTCTGAAGGTGACGCAGGGCAGGCGACTGCGCAGCACGGCCTGGCGTAGTGCCTCCACCGCCTCCCCGCGCGGGAAGCTGCGTCGCCACGCCAACGCCACCTGCCGCACCGGCACCGGCTTTCGGAACGCGCGCATAACGGTCAGCCGGTCGCTGGCGGGGTTGGCCCCCACCGACGTGCATGGCAGTACCGTGATGCCTGCGCCGGTGGCGACCATCTGGCGTATGGTTTCCAGGGAGCCTCCTTCCAGAGTGCGCTGCAGAGTGCCGGCGGCGCTGGAGCGCTGGCACTCCGGGCACACCTGCAGCACCTGGTCGCGGAAGCAGTGACCGGCACCGAGCAGCAGCAGGTTTTCCCGGGCCAGTTCCTGGGCGTCGATGCTCTTGCGGTCGCGCCAGCGGTGCTCGGCAGGCAAGGCCACCACGAACGGTTCTTCGTACACGGGCTGCACCGCCAGCCCGGGCTCCTGGAACGGCAGGGAAATGACGATCACATCCAGCTCGCCGTTCTTCAGGCGGGCGGCGAGTTTCGCGGTGTAGTCCTCTTCGATCAGCAGCGGCATCTGCGGTGCCTTGCGATGCAGCACCGGGATCACCCGCGGCAGCAGATAAGGCGCGATGGTAAAGATGGCGCCCACCCGCAGCGGCCCGGCGAGCGGGTCCCTGCCGTGCGCTGCGATATGGGAAATCTGATCCGCCTGCTCCAGCACCCGCATGGCCTGTTCGACGATGCGCGCGCCGATGGGGGTAGGCGTGATCTCCCCGCCGCCGCGCTCGAACAGCACCACGCCCAATTCGTCCTCGAGCTTCTTCACGGCCACGCTGAGGGTAGGCTGGCTGACGAAGCAGGTTTCCGCGGCGCGTCCGAAATGGCGTTCGCGGGCCACGGCGACGATATAGCGCAGTTCGGTGAGGGTCATGGCCTGATGGTAGCAGAGCGGCTGCGCCGCGGTGCGCGGGCGCGCGGCGCTATCAGCCCGCGTCCTCCAGCCAGTCCCGGGGGCGCAGAAAGACTTCATGCAGCTCCGCTTCCGGGCTGCCCGGCGCCGGATGCCAGTCGTAGCGCCAGCGCACCAGCGGCGGCAGAGACATCAGGATGGATTCCGTGCGACCGCCCGACTGCAATCCGAACAACGTTCCGCGATCGTAGACCAGGTTGAACTCCACGTAGCGGCCCCGGCGATAGAGTTGGAATTCGCGCTCGCGCTCGCCGTACTCGATGTGCTTGCGCCGTTCCACCACCGGCCGATAGGCGGGCAGATAGTGGTCGCCGATGCTGCGCATGAACTCGAAGCAGCGCTCGAAACCCCATTCGTTCAGGTCGTCGAAGAACAGCCCGCCGATGCCGCGCGCCTCGTTGCGGTGCTTGAGAAAGAAATATTCATCGCACCACTGCTTGAAGCGCCCGTAGACATCGGCCCCGAAGGGCTCGCAGGCCTGCCGGGCCGTCCGGTGCCAGTGCGCCGCATCGTCCCGGAAACCATAATAGGGTGTCAGATCGAACCCGCCGCCGAACCACCACACCGGCTCCGCATCTTCCTTCTCGGCGATGAAGAACCGCACGTTGGCGTGGGAGGTGGGTACGTAGGGGTTGCGCGGATGGACCACCAGCGAGACGCCCAGGGCCTGGAAGTGACGCCCCGCCAGCTGGGGACGGTGGGCGCTGGCCGACGGCGGCAGGCCGGCGCCGTGCACATGGGAGAAATTGATGCCCGCCTTTTCGAATACCGCCCCTTCCTCCAGAACCCGCGAACGTCCTCCGCCGCCCTCTGCACGGTCCCAGGCGTCCTCGCGAAAACGCCCGCTGCCGTCGCTGGCTTCCAGGGCCTGACAGATGGTCTCCTGCAGCTCCAGCAGGTATTGGCGTACGGCTTGGATGTCGGGTTCGTTCATGGGTGATGGTCAGTCGGTCGGACGATAGCGCCGATGATACCGCACCGGGCGTGGCTCAGCCGGGACGCACGATCCGCCCGCTGAGGGCATCGCGGATTTCGGTGGGGCGGCGGCGGGTTCCCGGCGATCCGTGCAGCAGCCAGTCGATGTCGGATCCCAGGCGCTGCTGGACGGTCAGGGCGCTGCGTGCCGGCGGGTGGCCGCTGCGGTTGGCGCTGGTGGACACCAACGGCCCGCCCCAGGCCCTGCACAGGGCGGCCGCCACCGGATGGTCGGTCACCCGCACCGCCAGCCCGGTATGATCGCCCCGCAGCCAGCGCGGCACCCAGGACTGCGCCGGCCAGATCCAGGTGACCGGCCCCGGCCAGCTCGCCAGTACGCGGCGCTGCGTCTTGTCGGGCAGGGCCTCCAGCAGGGGTGCCAGGTATTGGAAGTCGGTGGCGATCAGGATCAGACCCATGCCCACCGGGCGGCGCTTGATGTCCAGCAGCCGGGTTACGGCGGCCGGGTCGAACGGATCGCATCCCAGGCCGTACACGGCCTCGGTGGGATAGGCCACCACCCCGCCGGCGCGCAGGCAACGCACGGCGCTGCGCAGCTGCCAACCGCTGGGCACCGCCGGCGCCGGTTCAGTCGCTGCGCTGGTAGCCAAATTCGCCCAGCCAGCCGCCGCGCCGGTAGTCGATGGTCAGCCAGTGGGGAACGAAGGCCGCCGGGTTCACCACCGGCATGGCGGTGGTGGGTACCTCTTCGCCGGCATCGACCATCCGGCATTCAGCGGTGGTGACGGGCCGGAAACACACGTTCAGTCCCTGCAGCGCGTTCACCGTACCGTCACGGCCGTCGAGGTCCTGGAACCGTACGCGCTTGCGTACCAGGCAGCTGAAGTACAGTTCCATTTCCGCCAGCAGCGGCGTGGGTCGGTCGGCGAGCCGGTTGCGGGCGGCGGCGCTGATGCGCAGTTCCACGGGTTTGCCGTGGATGAGTACTGTGTCCATGGGTTGCTCCTCCGGTCAGACCGACCGCGACGAGGCTGCCGTGTGGTACGTCTGTTCTTCGGTTTCCTCGACCGGTTCGGCGAAATCACAGTCCTTCTGCGGGCACACTTTTTCGGTGCCACGCCGTTTGGTGGTTTTTATTGTCAGAATCGGCCAGCCGCATTTGGGGCAGGGCTCGCTGACCGGTTCGTTCCAGACTGCATAGTCGCATTTCGGGTAGGTGGAGCAAGAGTAGAAAATCTTGCCGCGCCGCGATTTGCGCTTGAGCAGGGTGCCCTCGTTGCACTTGGGACACGCCACGCCCGTGTCTTCCGGCTTCTCCAGGGGTTCGATGTAGCGGCAGTCGGGGTAACCGCTGCAGCCGATGAACTTGCCGTAGCGGCCGCTGCGGATGATCAGCGGCTTGCCGCATTTCGGGCAGCTGCGTCCTTCCACCACCTCCGGCTCGGCCGCGCCGCCTTCCTCGTCCACGTTGCGCGTATAGTCGCACTCGGGAAAGCCGCTGCAGCCGATGAAGCGCCCCCGCCGCCCCAGGCGCAGGGTCAGGGGCTTGCCGCATTTGGGGCAGGCTTCGTCCAGGGTCTCGGTGGTCACCTCGCTGCGGCTGACGCTCTGTTCCTTGTCGTCCACCCGTTCCTTGAACGGTCCCCAGAAGCGTCTGAGCAGCGGGATCCATTCCTCCTCGCCACGGGACACCGCATCCAGCTCGTCCTCCAGCTTGGCGGTGAAGTCGTAGTCCACGTACTGGGTGAAATGATTGGCGAGGAACTTGCCCACCACCCGGCCTACGTCGGTGGGCCGAAAGCGCTTCTTCTCGAGGGTCACGTATTCGCGCTGCAGCAGCGTGGAGATGATGGCCGCGTAGGTGGACGGTCGTCCGATGCCGTGCTCTTCCAGAGCGCGCACCAGGCTGGCTTCGCTGTAGCGCGGGGGCGGTTCGGTGAAATGCTGTTCCGGGCGCACGGCGTGCAGAACCGCGGTGTCCCCCTTGGCGAGCGGCGGCAGTATGGCCTGATCCCCGTCGCTCTTGGCGTCGTCCACACTTTCCTGATAGACGGCCATGAAACCGGGGTCCACCACGGTCGAACCGGTGGCCCGCAGGGTGTTGCCCTCGCCGCAGGCGAAATCCACGCTCACCGTATCGATGGTGGCGTGGGTCATCTGGCAGGCTACGGTGCGCTTCCAGATCAGATCGTAGAGCTTGAGCTGTTCGGCGCTCAGATGCTCCTTCAGGGATTCGGGCGTGCGTTGCGCCGAGGTGGGCCGGATGGCCTCGTGGGCTTCCTGGGCGTTCTTGGCCCGGGTCTTGTAGGTGCGCGGCTTGGCGGGCACTTTGTCGGCGCCGTAGCGCTCGCCGATCAACTCGCGCAGCTCGTCCAGCGCTTCCTGGGCCAGATTCACCGAGTCGGTACGCATGTAGCTGATCAGGCCCACCGCACCGCCGCCGATGTCGATGCCTTCATAGAGTTGCTGGGCGACGCGCATGGTGCGGCTGGCCGAGAACCCCAGCTTGCGGGAGGCTTCCTGCTGCAGGGTGGAGGTGGTGAACGGCGCGGTCGGGTTGCGTTTGCGCTGTTTCTTTTCGACTGAGCTGACCGTGAGCTTGCCGCCGGCCGCTTCGGTCAGCTCACGCTCCGCGGCATGGGCCTGGTCGCCCTCCGTGATGCTGAACTGGCCCAGCTTCGCCCCGTGCAGGTGGGTGAGCCTGGCAATGAACGGGTGGGCGTCCTTTTCCAGATCCGCCTCCACCGTCCAGTACTCGCGCGGCTGGAACTTTTCGATTTCCTCCTCGCGCTCGACGATCATGCGCAGGGCCGGGCTCTGCACGCGCCCTGCGGACAGTCCGCGGCGCACCTTCTTCCACAGCAACGGCGACAGATTGAAGCCCACCAGATAATCGAGGGCGCGGCGCGCCTGCTGGGCGTTGACCAGGTCCATGGACAGGTCGCGGGCGTGGTCCATGGCTTCGCGGATGGCGCGCTGGGTGATCTCGTGGAACACCACCCGATGGGCCGGTTTGTCCTTCAGCGCGCCGCGTTGCTTGAGCAGCTCGTACAGGTGCCAGGAGATGGCCTCGCCTTCACGATCCGGGTCAGTGGCCAGGTACAGGGCATCGGCTTTCTTCAGGGCCTTGAGAATGGCGTCGACATGTTTGGCGTTCTTGTCGATCACCTGGTACTTCATGGCGAAGTCGTGGGAGGGATCGACGGCGCCTTCCTTGGGTACCAGGTCGCGCACATGCCCATAGGAGGCCAGCACCTCGAAGTCCTTGCCCAGGTATTTCTTGATGGTGCGGGCCTTTGCCGGCGACTCGACAATCAACAAATTCTTGCTCATGGGTGATGAACTTACCGGCTCCGGCTTGCGCTTTGCAAGCGCGCCTTCTGGGTGGGTATGCGTCGCGGGTGTCGTTGCCGCAGGGCTGGGGGTTGGCAAGGGGAGCGTCGCCGTCGCGGGCAACCCTTGCGGGGCAGCCGGGGTCCGGCGGGGGCGCTCAGTGCAGGTTGGCTCCCAGGTTTTCGAACACCAGATCTTCCATCCAGGCGTAGGCGGCTTCCTCGCCGGGCTGGTTGAACAGCACCATGAGGATGACCCACTTCAGATGATCGATGTCGATGTCCTCACTGGTGCCCAGGGCCATGATGCGGTCGATGACCAGCTCCCGGCTGGTCGGTGTGAGGATGCCGACCTGTTCGAGAAACATCAGGAAGCCGCGGGACTCCAGGTCCAGCCGGGTGCATTCGGATTCGGTGAACAGGCGGATGGAGTGGCCGGTCTGGGTGTTGGGGAGCGGTTCATCCCGCTGGGCGGCAAGGTCTTCCAGCCAATCGAAGGCCTGGTTGATTTCGCTGGGCGGAAAGCCGGCCTCCAGCAGCTCGACGTGCAATGACTCCCGATCCGGGCCGATGTCGTTCTCGTCGTCCATATAGTAGTTCTCGAACAGATACATCAGCACGTCGAGCATGTTTTCTTTCATTTCAGGGCCTCGTATTCGGTTCGGACATACCGCCCGCCCGGGCCGCAGGTCACGTAACCGCGCAGCTCCAGGATCAGGAGCATGGAGGAAATGGCCTCCGCCGTCAATCCGCTGGCTTGCACCAGCTGGTCTATCGAGACCGGATCATATCCCATATATTCAATAAGTTGGGTGTACTCCTCTGTGAGCCCGACGGGCTGCTCCGGGGCCTGCCCCGGCGCCGGCGGGCTTTGCGCCGCCGCCAGGCTGCCCAGCTCCTCCAGGATGTCGTCGGCGGTCTCCACCAGCTTGGCGCCCTGCCGGATCAGCGCATGGCAGCCCCGGGCCAGGGGGTTGTGTATGGAGCCGGGAATGGCAAACACCTCCCGGCCCTGTTCCACGGCGTGGCGGGCGGTGATCAGCGAGCCCGAGCGCAGCGCCGCTTCCACCACCAGGGTCCCGAGGCTGAGTCCGCTGATCAGCCGGTTGCGGCGCGGGAAATGCTCCGGCCGCGGGGTGGTGCCGGGGGCGAATTCGGAAACCAGTGCCCCCTGGGCGGCCACCTCATGGGCCAGTTCCCGGTGGGCCGCCGGATACACCCGGTCGGGCCCGGTACCCAGCACGGCG
>DATFML010000114.1:0-4275 GCA_035266965.1 Gammaproteobacteria bacterium | reverse complement strand
CGGGATGTCCAGACGCCGCTTGGCGAAGCTCGCCAGGGCGTCCCCCACCATGGCGAAAACCGCCACCGTCAGACCGACCTGCGCGGGCAGACCCAGCAGCACCGCCGCGGGGGGCGTGGCCAGCAGGGCCGCCACCACGCCGCGTACCGTCTTGGAGGAACCCAGAATGGGCCGCCCATCGGCAAACACCCGATTGCCGTCCAGAGGCACAGCCAGACGGGCGCCGAACACTTTGCGGGCTACAATGGGGGCGCCGTTGGCGACAATCAGCACCAGCACCAACTGGATGGCATGCATGGGACAGGCTCCCCGAAAAGGGCCGTCGTGCCCTAACCGCCATTTTAGTGCACAGTGCCTCGGGGGCGCCTGTCAGAGTCTTCATCCCACGGCGTGGACGCCGGACCCACGGATATCCGCCTTGGCCCTTTCCGGGGCCGGTTGAGCGCCGCGCCGTGGTGCCGCCGGGTCAGCCTCCGCGCCGGCCGTGCTTTCCGGCGGTCAGGGCGGCGTCGATTTCCTCTTCCGCTTCCAGCCAATCCCGGGTGGGGTCGCCTCCGGAGAAGCCACGGCGCTCGGCGCGCAGGTAGGCGGCTTCGGCGATCAGTTGATGGCGCTGCTGGGAGGTGATGAACGGGGCGGCCTGATCCTTGGGCGTCTGTGCGGCAGCGGTGCCGGCCGTCTTTTTCGGCGTGGCCGTCTTTGCCGGTGCCTGGGTCTTCTTGTCGGCCTTCTTCTTGGGGGCGGGTTTTGCTGCGGGCTTCTTGCCGGCGGCCTTCTTGGCTTTTCCGGCTTCGCTGCGAGTGGTGCCTTCCGTCGTATTGGCCATGCCTGGGCCCTCGTCGAATCGCGTTTGCGCATTGGCGTTGCGCGTGCGATGTGACGCGCAACTCGGTACAAATATGGGGGCACTTCGGTACTTTGTCCAGGAACCATGACACGTTTTGCGCCTTGCGCCGCACGATCTGTGCATGCCATCCGCCGGTCGCACCGACAGGGGTCGCCGGCCGGCGCCGGTGCGACTTTTTGGGGCATCCCTGCGCTACACTTTCGAACATGCAGCCGGGGTCGTTCAGAACGCCCCGAGGATGCCTGCGCAGCAGCGCGAGGACAGGTTCGCATGCGGGATTGGAACGTCGTGGTGACCGTGCGGGACAGGCGTTTCCGCCAGGCACTGGAGGCGCTGGCACCCCTGGGCGAGGTGCAGGCCACCGAGTTCTACAACGTTCTGGTCATGAAGGTGGAGGATGCACGCGCACTGTTGGAGACCCTGCGACAGCGAATGGAAACCGATCCCGCCATCGCCGACTCGGTTGCGCACCTTGCCCCGGTCGAGGACGCATTCGTGTTCCAGTCGGCCGAGCAATTCGAGTCCGGCGCGCGCGCCGTGCTGATGCCACGGCTGGACATGCTGCGCGGCCGCAGCTTCCATGTGCGGGTGCACCGGCGCGGCTTCAAGGGCAAGCTCTCCGGCCGGGACGAGGAACAGCGGCTCGCCCGCTTCGTGGTGGACCGACTCGCCGAGGGCGGCAGCCAGGGACAGGTGAGATTCGACGATCCGGACTACGTGGTGGTGTTGGAAATGGTGGGCCAGCGTGCCGGTATCGTATTCTGGTCACGGGCGGACCGCGACCGTTATCCATTCGTATCGGTGGAATGATGGCGCGCCCGGCAGGGGCCGCCGAGCCGGGGGGCGTATCCGGCCCGGGGCCTTTTCGCGGCGGCCGACGCCGTCGGCAGGCGGGTAGCGTCATGCGCTGCGAACTGATCTCCTGGCCACAGATGTACGATCTCGCCCGCCGGCTCGCGCTGGCGGTGCGGGCCGCCGGCCCGTTCCCCGACCTGATCGTCGCGGTGGCGCGGGGCGGCTACGTGCCCGCGCGCATACTCGCCGACTTTCTCGACGTGATGGATCTCACCGACCTGAAAGTCGAGCATTACCGCGGCGCACACAGGATGGGCGCGGCGCGCGTCCGCTACCCTCTGCGCGCCGGTGTGGACGGTCGGCGGGTGCTGGTGGTCGATGACGTGACCGACACCGGCGATACGTTCGATGTGGCGCTGAGCCATATTCGCTCACTGGGAACGCCGGCCGCCCTGCATACGGCCGTGCTGCACCACAAGACGGTGGCACGGCTGGAACCCGATTTCCATGCCGCGGTCGTCAATCGCTGGCGCTGGATCATCTACCCCTGGGCGGCGATGGAGGACCTCACCGGTTTTGCCCGTGAGATGCAGCCGCCGCCATCCAGCGTGCAGGCCTTGGACGAGCACCTGAAGCGCGAGTATGGCCTCCACGTGCCGCGCCCGTTGCTGGAGGACGTGCTGCTCCTGCTTAGCCAGACCGACTCCCGATAACCTCCGGCGGCCCCTGGGGCGGTATCTCCGGCGGTTGACCGGGAGGTTCTTCCGGTGGCGGTTCGCCGGGGGTCTCCGGCGGCCCTTCCGGTTCGATGCCGGGTGGCACCTCGGGCTGAGGTTCTTCCGGGGGGTTGGTCGGCGGGATTTCGGGCTCGCCGGCCCCAGCGGCCGGTTGGTGCCGATCAATCGCGGGCATGGGCGGGTCTCCCGGCTCAGCAGTGGTACATGGATACGATTCGAGTCCTTTCAGGGAATCAGTGTACCGGGTGCGCCCGGGATCCGGAACAGGACGCTGCAGTGCACGCCCGTCAGCGCGACTCGAACGCCAGGCAGCTGACCCGCTTGCCGGCGTGGCCCACGCTGATGGCATCAGCCATGCATTCGAAATCCCGGTTGTGCGCGCAGCCGGTCACCTTGCAGGCGCCGACGCCGGCATCGTGCTCGGTTTGATGGGTGTGCTTCAGAGCCCCCAGGAAGGTGTCGCATCCCGGGTGTGCGCCGTCGCCCACCGTGATGGCCCGGGCATGGCAGCGCTCGTCCACGTTGTAGGCGCAGGCACTGACGGAACACGCCGTCACCGGTGGCATGTCGATCGTCATCTTCATGAGCATATCCCTTGCGTGTGCTACGGCCCGACCACGGGTCAGTAGCCTGAGGCTAGCTGTCCGTCGGAGTCTGTCAAGCGCTCCGCCGCCGGCGCGCGTGCCCCCGTGGATGCGCGGATATTGGCACACGGCTGCATCGTTGGTGCCTGTGGTCACAAATCTTTCATGGCATCGTCATACGTGCTTCACGGCGTCGTCCCATCGTAGGGCAAGCCCCAACCAGAGGCCCGCTCCGTGAACGAGGCCCGCGCCCTGTTTCAACGCATGGACGAGTATGAACTCGCTCTGTGCATGCTCTGCAACCGTGCCTGCCGCCGTCCGCGCATCGAACGCACGTTCGCCCTCGTCAGCCGGCTGGGGGACGGGGTGTTCTGGTATGCGGTGATGGTGGTGCTGCCGGTGCTCTACGGTCGCACCGGGCTTGTCGCCAGCGCCCACATGGCGGTGGCCGGGGGGCTGGGCGTGACGGCATATAAGCTGCTGAAGTCGCGCCTGGTGCGCCAGCGTCCGTTCGTCACCCACGGGGGCATCCACAGAGGTACGGCGCCGCTGGACTGGTACAGCTTCCCTTCCGGCCACACATTGCACGCCGTCGCGTTCTGTATGGTTGCGGTGGCCTATTTCGCCGTGCTGGCCTGGGTGCTGGTGCCGTTCGCGGTGGCGGTGGCTCTGTCGCGGGTCGTGCTGGGGCTGCACTACCCCACCGACGTGCTGGCGGGCGGCGCCATGGGTGCGTTGCTGGGCGGCCTGGTGCTGCTGGTCTGACGCCTGCCTCGGCGTTCAGTCATTGGGGGCCTTGCCTTGCGGATTTTGATGATCTCCGACGTCTACTTTCCCAGAGTCAACGGCGTATCCACTTCCATCCAGACGTTTCGGCAGGCCTTCGAGGCCCGCGGCCACACAGTCTCCCTGATCGCCCCCGACTACCGGCAGGCCACCGACGGCACCGAAGACGTGCTGCGGATACCCTCCCGGCAGGTGCTGATGGATCCCGAAGACTTCATGATGCAGCGCCGGTCCGTACGGCGGCTGACCGACGCGTTGCGGGAACGCAACTTCGATCTGCTGCACATCCAGACGCCGTTCGTCGCCCACTACGCCGGCTCGGCATTGGCGCGTCAGCTGGGCATTCCGCGGGTGGAGACCTATCACACCTTCTTTCAGGAATACCTGTACCACTACGTGCCGTTCCTGCCCAAGAGCTGGATGCGTGAGGCGGCCCGCAAGTTCTCGCGCTGGCAGTGCAACGCGGTGGACGCGGTGGTGGTGCCCTCCAGCGCCATGTTGGAGGTGCTGCGCGGCTACGGTGTGC
>DATFML010000113.1:0-13968 GCA_035266965.1 Gammaproteobacteria bacterium | reverse complement strand
TGGATCTCGGCGGCACATTCCTTCTCGAATCCCGCCCGGCAGTGCAGAAAGACGCTGCTCACCGCCCGTCCGGCACCGGTCCGTCCCGGCGGCGATCACGCAGCGGGAGTGTCACCGGCCGGTCCCGGGCCGGGCGTCATCGCCCGCCGCATCGAGCCGCCGTTGGGCCGCAGCGATTCGGTGGCCGGGCCCGCCGTGGCGGCCGGTATGGGGGCGCGGCACATCGAGCATCCGGACCGCGGGATCGGTCTCATGGCCGGCGATAGGAAGTGGACAGGCGATGGCCATTTCCACCACAGCTTCTTGCTGGAGAGTCTTGCTGTACAAAAAATCTTGCTCCGCCGTCTCACATGTCCATGGCTTCGGTGCGCATCGACGCACGCGCGCCAGTCGTCCTAGCCGGTTCCGGGCTGCCCCTGCCGCCGGCGTGGTCGCCAGGGTGATGCGCGCGCGACAGCAGGCCACGGGCTCCGCCGCTATCTTCTCATGGCCGCATGCCGGCGCAACCGGCATGGCCTGGGCAGCGACCCGGTGCCGGAGACCGGGCCGCTGTGCCGCCCAGCCCACCCTCAAGGGAGACGTGAAACGGCCGATCTAACCCAGAACGTCAAGTACCGGTTAGAATCGGCCTGCCGGGGCGGGTTTGATCGCTTCGGCTGGTGTTTCCGGCAAGGCCGGGTTCTGCGGGGTCGATGAAACGCCGTGCGCGTGGGCGCAGGTAGCGGGGGGGGCGAGGATGAGTGCAGGTACCGTGTTTCTGGTGGTGGTCGGCGTGTTGCTGGCGCTGGCGATCGGCTATGGGGTGGTGCTCTACAACCGCCTGGTGGCCCTCAAGCACAACGTGTCCCAGGCCTGGGCCAACATCGACGTGCTGCTCAAGCAGCGCCATGACGAGCTGCCCAAGCTGGTGGAGGTGTGCAAGCAGTACATGGAATTCGAGCAGGAAACCCTGGCTCGTGTCATGGAGGCCCGGGCGCGGGTGGCATCGGCCCGGGAGCGCCAGGACGTGGGTGCGTTGGGCTCGGCGGAAAGTCAGCTCAGGCTCGGGTTGGGACAGCTGTTCGCGGTGGCCGAGGCCTATCCCGATCTGAAGGCCAACAGCAATTTCCAGCACCTGTCGGACCGCGTGACGGCGCTGGAAAACAGCATCGCCGATCGCCGCGAGTACTACAACGCCAGCGTCAATCTGAACAATATCCGCATCGAGCAGTTTCCCGATGTCTTCATCGCCCGTCGCTATGGCTTCAAGCCCTTTGGCCTGCTGGAATTTTCCGAACAGGAGAAGGCGGACGTGAATCTCAAGGAGCTGTTCGCCGGCTGATCGGGCACCGTCCCATGTCGCGTCTGCGCAGGTTCACATGACAATGGTCGGGGGTCTCGCCGGTTTCGTGCGCGGGCTCGATCCCATGGAGTTCGCCCTCCTGCTCGCCGCGCTCGGCGCTGTTGCCCTGGCGGCGTTCGTGTTCATCTGGCGCAATCTGCGCCGGGCCCGCATTATCGAGGACACGCCCACCGCGCGGGTGCGCTCGGCGGCCCAGGGTTACGTGGAACTGGAAGGCCGCGGCCGCCTGCTGGACGGACCTGCGGTGCGGGCGCCGCTGACCGGCATGGAATGTCTGTGGTGGCGCTTCAAGGTGGAGCGGCGCGAAACCGCGGTGGACAGCCGCGGGCGCCGGTTCACGTCCTGGAACACCATTCACTCCGGTGCAAGCGACGACCTGTTCCTCTTCGATGATGGCACCGGCACCTGCGTGATCGACCCGCATGGGGCCGATGTGGTGCCGGGGGCGCGCCAGGTCTGGTACGGCGGCAGCGAATGGCCGCGCGTCGGGCCGCGTACCGGGACCGGGCTGCTGGGCGCCATCGGAGGGAACTACCGCTACACGGAGGAGCGGCTCATGCCGGGGCGGCTCTACGCCCTCGGTTGGTTCCGGACCGTGAGCAACGCCGACCTGTCCCTGAGCGAGGAGGTGTCGGCACTGCTGCGCCAGTGGAAGCTGGATGGGCCGCGTCTGCTGCGGCGCTTCGATGCCAATGGCGACGGCACCATCGATGGGGGGGAATGGGAGGGTGCCCGTCAGGTCGCGCTGGAGCAGATCCAGGCCGAGCGTCAGGAGGAAGCCCGCGAACCGGCAACCAATACCCTGGCCAGGCCCGACGAGGGCCGCTATCCGTTCATTCTGGCCGCAACGCCCCAGGAGGCGCTGACCCGCCGCTTTCGCCTGCGGGCGGCGGGGGCGTTGGCCGCCCAGGGCGTGGCGCTGGTGCTGCTGCTGTGGGCCATCGCCGTACGTCACGGCTGAGGCCCGCCGCTGCCGCCGGGTTTACTTCTGATAGGTCCCCACCAGCTGCGCCTCGTCGATGACGTGGCCTTGCATGGCCTTCTGCAGCTCGGCGGAGGTCGGATGGCCCAGGTCCGGCAGCCGGGTATCCAGGGCGTAGAGTTTGCAGAAATAGCGGTGCCGCCCGATGGGCGGGCAGGGGCCGCCGTAGCCGGTGCGCTTCCAGCTGTTGGTGCCCTCGCGGGTACCGGCCGGCAGCTCGCTGGAGGTGACCGCCTCGGGCAGTCCGTTGGCGTCCGGGGGAAGGTCGTACAGCACCCAGTGCACCCAGGTCATCTTGGGCGCTTTCGGGTCCGGTGCATCCGGGTCGTCCACGATCAGAGCCAGGGCCTTGGTGCCCGCCGGTACCCCGGACCATTGCAGGGGCAGCGACACGTCCGCCCCCTCGCAGGTGTAACGGGTCGGAATCGGGCTGTGGTCATCGAAGGCGCTGGACGTCAGAGTCAGCGTCATGGCTTTACCTCCCTGATGGGCTTCGGCGGCGCCGCTGACCCCCGGTATCAGCAGCGACGACACTGCGAGCAACATGACAAGGTGTCTCCATGGAATGGGCATCGGGAGCCTCCCTTCCGCGTACGTGGCGCACAATGGTTGTTCTTTCTCCCCTGGCCGCCAGCCAACGGGTTGGCGTCGGCGCCTGCATCAAGCATAGCGGTTCGTGCAATAGTCGCTTTCCACACGCCTGACGATGGGTTCGCCGGTGGCGGCTCATTCGCTGCGCAGGGCCTGCACCGGCTCCAGGGCGGCGGCACGGCGCGCCGGCAGCACCCCGGCCACCAGTCCGATGAGCATGGACAGGCCCACCGCCAGGGCGGCGTAGGAAACGGGCGTGTGCACCGGCAGTGCCGGCACGGCCAGGTGCAGCAGTTGGGCGCCGCCTACCCCCACCGCCAGTCCGGCGATGCCCCCGAAGGTGGCCAGTCCGATGGCCTCGCCCAGAAACAGGGTGAGCACCTGGCCGCGGTTGGCCCCCAGGGCCCGCAGCAGCCCGATCTCGGCGGTTCGTTCCGTGACCGCGATGGTCATGATGGTCAGAATGCCCACCCCGCCCACCAGCAGTGAGATGCCGCCCAGCAGCCCCACCGCCAGAGTCAGCACGTTCAATACCGAGCCCAGCACGTCCAGCATCTGCTGCTGGGTGGTGATGGTGAAATCGTCGCTGCCGTGGCGGGCGGTCAGCACCCGGCGGATGCCCGCCACCACCTCGTCCACCGGGGCCCCCTCGGTATACAGCACGTCCACCTCCATGAGGCTGTCGCGGTTGAACAGCTCCAGAGCCCGGGCGGCCGGGATGTACACCGTGTCGTCCAGGTCGAAGCCCAGCACGGTGCCCTTGGGTTCCATGGTGCCGATCACCACGAAGCGGTCGCCGCCCACCCGGATGCGGGCGCCCAGGGGGCTCGACTCGCCGAACAGCTCCCGGCGCAGGGTGCTGCCCAGCACCGCGAAGGCCCGCGGGGCGTCCGGGTCGTCCCGGGGCAGGAAGCGCCCGCTGCCCACCTGGAAGGTGAAGGCGCGGGGGAACTGCGGCCCCACGCCGTAGACGGTGGTGCGGCGGCTGCGCCCGGCGCCGTCCACCTGGGCGTTGCCCTGCAGCACCGGCACCACCGCCCGTACATAGGGCACCCGCCGCAGGGCTTCGGCATCGCTGATGGTCAGCGGCCGTACGGTGCCGAACACGCCCACGGAGGCGCCGTGGGTGGTGGCCTTGCCGGGGTTGATGCCGACCAGATTGGTGCCGAACTGGGTGAACTCGTCCAGCACGTAGCGATGGATGCCGGCACCGATGGAGGTGAGCAGCACCACGGCGGCAATGCCCACCGCGATGCCCGAGCCGGTGAGCAGGCTGCGCGCCCGCTGGGCCGCGATGGAGCGGGTGGTCAGGCGGATGAGATCGCGGGCCAGCATCAGTGCCGCGCCAGGGCCTGCACCGGATCGAGGCGGGCGGCGCGGCGCGCCGGCAGCACCCCGAACAGCAGCCCGGTGCCCACCGCCACGCCCAGCCCGGCGCCGACGGCCCACAGGGGCGCGCGGGCGGGCAGCACCGGATACAGATGGGACAGCAGCAGGCTGCCGGCCTCGCCCACCAGCACCCCCAGCACCGCCCCCAGCAGCGAAAGCATGGCCGCCTCGGCGAGAAACAGCAGCAGGATCTGACGGGCCGGCGCCCCCAGGGCCTTGAGCAGGCCGATCTCGGCGGTGCGTTGGGAGACCGCCACCAGCATCACGTTCATGACCAGGATGCCGGCCACCGCCAGGCTGATGCCGCCGATGCCGGCCACCGTGAGGGTGAGGGCCCGGAAGATGTTGTCGAAGGTGGCCAGCACCGCGTCCTGGGTGACCACGGTGACATCCTCCTCGCCCTGGTGGCGCGCCTTGAGGGTGCGCACCACGAACTGCTTGGCGCGGCCAATGGCTTCCCGGCCGTTGGCCTCCACCAGAATGCGGAACAGGCTGGGGGCATTGAACAGCATCTGGGCCGAGGCCACCGGAACGACCACCAGCTCCTCCATGTCCACGCCGATGGAGCGGCCTTCGGAGGCGAGGATGCCGATCACGCGGAAGCGCCGGTCGCCGACGCGTACCCATTCCCCCAGGGCCCGGTGCGCGCCGAACAGCTCGTCGCGCACTTTGGTGCCCAGCACGCACACCGGCGTGGCCCGCCGGGGGTCGCCTGCCGGCAGGAACCGGCCCTGGGCCAGGGTCAGGTGACGCACCGGCTCCAGCTCGGCGGTGGAGCCCATGATCGGCACGTCCCGCTCCCGTCCGCCCCAGGACACCGCCGCCGAGCCCACCACGATGGGCGCCACCCGCCGCACCAGGCGGCTGCGCTGCAGGGCCAGGGCATCGTCCAGGGTGAGGTCCCGGGGGGTCGCCGGCATGCCCATGGGCAGCCCGCCGCCGGTGGTCTCCGAACGTCCCGGCAGCACGATCAGCAGATTGGTACCCAGGGAGGCGAACTGGCCGGTGACATACTGGCGGGCGCCGTCCCCCAGGGCGGTGAGCAGCACCACCGCCGCCACCCCGATGGCCATGGCCAGCATCATCAGCAGGCTGCGGGTGCGGTAGCCGCGCACCGCGCGGAAGGCGAACGCCAGGGCGTCCTCAGTCTTCATGATGACCGCCGCCGCGCTCGTCCCCCACGATGCGCCCGTCCACCATGTGCAGGCGCCGATGGGCGCGGCCGCCCAGGTCCGGATCGTGGGTGACGATGATCAGGGTGATGCCGTGCTCGTGGAGGGCCTCCAGCACTTCGATGATGTCCAGGCCGGAGGCCCGGTCCAGGTTGCCGGTGGGCTCGTCGGTGAGCAGCAGGGTCGGCTCCAGGATGGTGGCGCGGGCGATGGCCACCCGCTGGCGCTGACCGCCCGAGAGCTGGTCCGGGCGGTGCCGGGCCCGGTCGGAGAGGCCCACCGCCGCCAGCACCTTGTCCACCCGCCGGCGGCGCTCGGCCGGTTCCACGCCCTCCAGAACCAGGGGCAGCTCCACGTTCTCCGCCGCCGTCATGCGGGGAATCAAGTGGAAGAACTGGAACACGAAGCCGATCTGGTTGCGCCGCACGCGGGCCTGCTCGGCGTCGGTGAGACCGGTGACGTCCCGACCCTCCAGCAGATAGCGGCCCGCATCCGGGCGGTCCAGCAGCCCCAGGATGTTGAGCAGGGTGGACTTGCCGGACCCGGAGGGACCCATGATGGAAACGTACTCGCCGGGCTCGATGGTCAGATCGACGCCGTCCAGGGCGTGCACCGCCTGGTCGCCCACCTGGAAGACGCGCTGAACCTGCTCGAGGCGGATCATGGCTGCGGGTTGGAGGCCGGCTGCTCCGGCTTGCCGTAGGCGCCGACCTTGACGCCCTCGCGGTCGACCGAGATCACCACTTCCTCACCGGCTTTCAGGCCCGACACCACTTCGGTGTACTGCCAGTTGGACAGGCCGGGCTGGATGGTGCGGGCCTCGATACGCCGGCTGGCCGGGTCGAACACCAGCACCCGATGGCCTTCCAGCACCGCTTCGGTGGGCACCCGCAGCACGTCCTTGTGGGTGGCCAATACCACCTCCGCATCCGCGCTGTAGCCAGGCAGCAGGTGCTGTTCCTCGTCCGGGTGCAGAAAGTCCACCTCGATGTCCACCGTGCGGGCCTGCTTCTCCACGTCGGTGACGTAGGGGGCGATGCGCCGCACCCGGCCGGGGAAGGTGCGGTTGGGAAAGGCATCCAGGCTGATGCGGGCGGGCATGCCCGGGCGGATCTGGGGGGCGTCGACCTCGTCGATGGGGGCGCTCACATACAGGCAACTGGTGTCGATGACGTCCACTGCCGGCGGGGTGGGGATACCGATGGGCGACGGGGTGACGAATTCCCCCAGCTCGCCGTTGATCTGGGCGATGGTGCCGGCGAAGGGCGCCTTGAGGATGGTGCGGTCGAGATTGGCCTGGGCCACCTGGATGCGGGCGGCGCTGACCTGAGCCTGAGCCTGGGCGGCCTGGCAGCCGGCGCGGCGGGCCTTGGCGTCCCCCTGGGCGGCGTCCACCGCTTCTTCCGAGGCCAGTCCCCGGGGTTTGAGCTTCTCCAGCCGGCGCGCCTTGCGGGCCGCCACGTCGGCCACCGTACAGGCCTCAACGGCCTGGGCCCGGGCCGCCGAGGCTTCGCTCCTGGCCAGCCTGAGCTGGGCGGCCAGGTCGTCGTTCCACAGCTCCAGCAGGACCTGCCCGCCCTTGACCCGGTCGCCCTCGTGCACGGGCAACTGCTCGATCTGCCCGCCCATGGCCGGCGACAGCTTGGCACGCCGGCAGGCCTTGACGGTGCCCGCACGGGTGTTGGCCACGGTGGCTTCCACCGTGCCGCGCGCGACGGTCTGCACCAGGATGGAAACGGGTTTGGGTCGGGTCCAGTACCATATCCCGGCGCCGAGCGCGCCGGCGACGAGGGCGATCACCAGGATACGGCGTACGGCTCGTGTCATTGTTCGGCTCGCATTGGCGTGGCGTTGTCGCCTGACGGAACAATGACATTATCCCGCCTGCAGGGGCGAGATGTGCTGAGGTAGATCAGGTTTCGGTCCTGCAGCGGCGCCCGCAGGCGCACAATGCCGCGTGCTTATGGCATCGGCAGCCGCACCCGCAATACCACGCCGTCCTCTTTCGGCCGGTTGGCGGCCTCCACGTCCCCGCCGTGGAATTGGGCGATCAGGCGCACGATATACAGGCCCAGTCCCAGGTGGGGCTCGCCGTCGCCGCCGCCGCGTACCGACACCAGGGACTCGAACAGCTGGCCGCTCATCTGCTCGGGCAGGGGCGGGCCTTCGTTTTCCACGCTCAACAGGACTTCCCGGGACCCGCTCTCCAGGCTCACCAGCACCGGTCGTTCCGCGGGGCTGAAGTCCATGGCGTTGGCCACCAGCTTGTCCAGCAACTGGGCGATGAGATCGGGCGCGCCGGTTATGGTGATGGCGCCGGCGGGCAGCCGCGCTTCCAGGGGGTGTCCCGGGTAGGCGTCGCGATAGCCCGCCACGCAGCCGCTCACCAGGGCGGCCAGATCGAAGCTCTCCCGTTCGGCCTGTTGCAGGGCCTGCTCCAGGCGGGTGGCTTCACTGAGGCGGGTCAGGATGGCGTTCAGTCGCTGCAGGCCGTCCCGGGCCCGGGTGGTGTACACGCTGGCCTCCTCCGGCAGGGTGGTCTGTTCCAGGTTGTCCAGGGAGGATTTCACCACCACCAGCGGCGTGCGCAGCTCGTGGGACAGTTTGCCGGACATGCCTTCCAGGTAGCGGGTGTACTCGGCCAGGCGCTGCAGCATGCCGCCCACGCCGCGGGCCAGGTCGCCCACCTCGTCGCGGGCGTGACGTCCCGACACGGCGGTGCTGCGCACCCGCCCGTCGCTGCCGATGGCCTGCTCGGTCTCGTTGCGCAGCCGGCGGATGCGGGTGGACAGCCGGGAGGCGAACGCGAGCAGGGCCAGGGTGGCGGCGACGAACACCACCAGGGTGAGGTTGAACAGGCTTTCCATGGCCCGGTTGCGCACCGTCAGAATGGCATTGCCGGTCTGTTCGGCCACCACCGCGCCGGCAACGGCGTCGCCGTCATGGATGGGGTAGGCCGCCGACAGGATGGCGGCTCTGCCGTCCGGGGTATGGCGCCAGCGGATGGCGGGGCGGCCGGCCAGGGCGGCGCGCACATCCGCGCCCTGCAGGCGCGAGGCGCCGGCCAGGGTATCGTCGAAGTCCTCGCTGGGCTGGCGCAGGATCAGGCTGTAGATGAGCTGCTGCAGTCCGGACAGCAGGTCCGGACCGCCGCCCGTGTCGGTGCTCAGGGTTTCGTCGTCCGGCGGGCGCAGGCTGCCGGTCAGGGCCATCACGCGGCCCTGGCGGTTGACCACCCACAGCCGGGCGTTGGCCCGTCCCAGGCCGTGCAGAATGGCCTGGATGCGTGGCGACGGCGTCATGACCGTGCCCAGGTCCGCCAACCGGCGGGTGCCGGCGGTGCCGATCACTTCCCGCACCTGGCGGGTTGCCGGGTTGTCCACATCGGCGATGGCGAACGCCAGCTTGTTGCCCACCATGGCCAGGGGCATGCGCAGCTCGATGGTGTAGCCGCCCGGCGCTTCCTGCCATTCACCCTGGATGCGCACCTCGGGTTGTGCATCGGCGCCGGTGGGGTCGGCGTCGGTCACGGCATAGGCATTGACCCAGCCCGGGGCGCGGGTGGTGAGCAGATAGCGATGGAACGCGCCCTGGGGATCCTGCAGGGCGATGATCAGGTGGTCGGACTGGTCCAGCCGCAGGCTGTCGGGTGCCCGGTAGACGATATGGGGGTCCTTGACCAGGAACAGCGCATACAGGTAATTGCCGCGAATGCCCACCAGGTTCCGGAACGAAAAGCCCTTGGGACCCGCGGGCGCCGTGCCCGACAGACGGTGATCGGCGCCGTAGGTGATCGCCCGCCCCAGGTATTCGGACCAGTCCTCGTCGTAGCCGTCCAGCTGGATGGGATTGTGCAGCGGGTAGGCGTACAGGTCCCGGTCCTCGCGCAGGGCGCCCAGCAGATCCACCTGGGGTGTCATCAGCCTGGGGCGGTCGTCCAGCACCGTGGCCACCGCCCGCGCGGTGCCCATCAGGGTGGCTTCCTGGCCCTGGCGCAGAAACCCATCCATGGCCCGCACGTAGCGGTATCCCACCCACGGGATGGCCAGCAGGGCCAGGGCCACCAGCAGCAGCTTGGTGCGCAGCCCCAGGCGCGGGCGGATCACAACGTGGCCGTCCAGCGATAGCCCATGCCGTAGACGGTCTCGATGCAGCCGGGATCCGCCCCGGCGGCGGCCAGCTTGCGGCGGATACGCTTGATGTGGGAGGTGATGGTGGCGCTGTCCACCACGGTGTCCGCATCGCCCATGAGCTGGTCCCGGGAGCGCACATGGCCGGGGTGGCGGGCCAGGGCGTGCACGATCCAGAACTCGGTGACGGTGAGCTCCACCGGACGTTCATCCCAGTGTACCGACAGGCGCTGCACGTCCAGGCGCAGCGCCCCCACGTTCAACAGATCCTCCGCCGTCGGGGTGGAGCCGAGGGCCTCGGTGCGGCGGAACAGCGCCGCCACCCGGGCGCTCAGCAGGGGCAGGCTGATGTCCTTGGTCAGGTAGTCGTCGGCGCCCAGGCGCAGCCCGGAGATGACGTCCAGGTCATGGTCCCGGGCGGTGAGAAAGATGATGGGCACGGTGGGCGACAGGGCGCGCAGCTCCCGGCACAGGTCGAAGCCCCCTTCGGGATCGCCCCCCAGGCCGATGTCCAGAATGGCCAGGTCCGGCAGGCGCTGGCGGAAGGCGGCCAGGGCTTCCGGGCGGGCGGCGTAGCCCTGCACCGTGTAGCCCTGGCGGCGCAGCACGTCGGCATAGTTCTCCCGGATGGAGGGTTCGTCTTCAACGATGGCGATACGGCGGCTCATGAGGGGTCCCGGTTCAGTTCCATCTTTTTGCCACAATTGATCGCCACTTTGCCAGATTGTCGTAACCGCCGTGCCAGGGCGGGGCGCTGTAATTCCTTCCGTACGCCAACCACGGGCCCTCGTCCGTGGCCACACTCACAGGAGGAATGACCCATGCAACGCCATGCCCGCACGGTCGCAGTCGCCGCCATCCTTTCCGGGGCGGTGTTCGCCCAGCCCGCCTTCGCCGCCGACGGCGGCGCACATCGCAGCGAAGCCCTGGGCTTCGGGGGCGGGGCCGCCTTCGGCGCCCTGGTGGCCGGCCCCCCGGGCGCCATTCTGGGCGCCATCGGCGGCGGCCTGTTCGCCCGCTACCGGCAGATGGAGAAGACCCACCATCACGACACCCAGGCCCTGGGTGACGCCCGGGGACGGATCGCGGACCTGCGCAGCCGGCTGGCCAAGCGCAACGTCCAGGCAGTGACCCGGCGCGAAGTCATCGAACGTCAGTCCGACACCGCCGCCGCCACGGCCGTTGCCCAGGGATTTTCGCTGATGGTGCCGTTTCGCACCGACAGTGCGGCGCTGGAGCCCCAGTTCCACCGCCAGCTCCAACGCCTGGCCGGCGCCCTGAAGATGTTCCCCCGTTTGCAGGTGCAGCTGGCCGGCTACGCCGATCCCCGCGGCAGCGACGCCCACAATCTGGCCCTTTCCGAACGGCGTGTGGCCGCCGTACGGGAGTTACTGGTGGGCAGCGGGGTACCGGCCGCGCGCATTCAGCAGAGCGCCTACGGAGAGCGCGACCCTGCCTCCAAAGGTACCGACGGCGAGTCGCTGTTCTTCGACCGGCGGGTGCGCATCACCTTCAGTCTGGACGGCAAGCCGGTATGAACGCCACCAGCGAATCGGGATCCGCCCTGTGGCGGTGGGATCCCGACGAACCGCTGAGCCGGCCGTTGCCGCCCGCGCCGCCTGGGCCGGCACCCTGGCCGGCGAGGGGCGGGTCAAACCGTGGCCCTGGACGGACACCTGGCCGGTGGCCCGCCTGCAGGTGCCGCGTCTGGGTATCGACGAGATCGTGCTGGCTGGGGCCAGCGGGCGCACCCTGGCCTTCGGCCCGGGGCATCTGGACGGCACGGCGGCTCCCGGTTCGCCCGGGGTGAGTGTGTTGAGCGGCCATCGGGATACCCATTTCGAGTTTCTGGGGCGGGTAAGGCCCGGCGAACGGATCCGGGTGCAGAGCCCGGACGGGCGCTGGCACGAATTTACGGCGCTGGCGCCGCGGGTCGTGGATGCCCGTCACGCGGCGCTGGTCCTCAATGCCCGTGAGCCCCTGCTGACCCTGGTGACCTGCTACCCGTTCCATGCGCGGGTGCCGGGGGGACCCCTGCGTTACGTGATCAACGCGGTGTCGGTGCCGGCCGCCGCGTCCGGGACGCCGGCTCCCGCGCCAGCGGCTCAGGAGGGGTCGGATTCTTCAGGAGCGGAAGCGTCGCCTTCCAGGCGCGCCTGATGCAGGTGCACCGGCGCGGCGCCGCGCCGGCCGATGCGCAGATTCAACATCTCCACGAACACCGAGAAGGCCATGGCGAAGTAGATGTAGCCCTTGGGTATCTCGAAATCCAGACCCTCGGCGATCAATGCAATGCCGATCATCAGCAGGAAGCTCAGCGCCAGCATCTTCACCGTGGGATGGCGATCGATGAAGCGGCTTACCGGCCCGGCGAACCCCATCATGATGAACACCGCGATCACGATGGCGGTGGCCATGACGGCGATGTCCCGGGCCATGCCGATGGCGGTGATCACCGAGTCCAGGGAAAACACGACGTCCAGGACCATGATCTGGACGATGGTGGCGACGAACGACGCCGCTCCCGACGGTGCTGCCGCTTCCTCGCCGCCCTCGAGGGCCTGATGGATTTCCATGGTGCTCTTGGCGAGCAGGAACAGCCCGCCACCGATGAGCACCAGGTCCCGCACCGACACCGTCCGATCCAGCACCGAGAACAGCGGCACGCTCAGCCGTGCCAGCCATGCGAGGGACACCAGCAGCGCGAGACGGGTGAGCATGGCGGCCGCCAGGCCTACCGTGCGCGCCCGGGGTTGCTGGTGCGCGGGCAGCCGGCCGGTGAGAATCGTCAGGAAGATGATGTTGTCGATGCCCAGCACGATCTCGAGCGCCGTCAGGGTCAACAGCGCTGCCCAGGCCTGAGGATCGGTGATCCACTCCATGCAAGGTTCCTGTTCCGGGAGCGCCGTGCCGGCAGTTGCGGGAAAAATGCGGTCCAAACCGGCGTCTGCTACAGTGCTCGCCACGCCGTGCCGGTGCCGGCCGGCTGGCGTGACGCCACAGGCCAGATCCACATTGGCGTCCGCATACTATCCCGGGGACCCCACACGATGAAACATCTGGGTAAACGTTTTCTCGCCGGATTGGGCACCATCCTGCCGGTGGTGCTCACCGCCTATCTGCTGTATTGGTTCGCCTCTTCGGCTGAAGCCCTGTTGGGAGGCGCGATCCGGCTGGTGCTGCCGGCGCGCTATTACTGGCCGGGGATGGGACTGGCGGTGGGCGTCGCGCTGGTCTTCCTGGTGGGTGTACTCATGCAGGCCTGGGTGGTGCGCAGTGTGTTTTCCTGGGCCGAGCGGCTGGTCTATCGCATGCCGCTGGTGAAGACCGTCTACGGCGCCATCCGCGACTTCATCGGGTTCGTGGCCCAGGGCGGCGATCGCGGCTTCCGGCAGGTGGTGGCGGTGCGCATGGGGAACACCGACATGAAGATGATCGGTTTCGTGACCCGCGGCGATCTGGCGGACCTGCCCCCCGCCATCGGGGGGGCCGACAGCATTGCCGTCTATCTGCCCATGAGCTATCAGATCGGTGGCCATACCGTCATGTTGCCGCGGACCGCGGTCGAGCCCTTGGACATGTCTCTGGAGGCGGCCATGCGGTTGGTGTTGACCGGCGGGATCGCCACCGGAGAACGGGGTGGCCAGCAGCGTCCCCGCATCGATTGAGTGCGGCCGCCGGCGCTGCCTCCCCTGCAGCAGACCTCGATCCGGGGGGCCGCAGCCCACCCCGGCAACGACGACGGCGGGTGTCGGAGCAGTCCGGGCCCGCTTCCCGCACGCCGTTCGGGCGCGCTGATCATCTCTCCGACAGCCCTGCCGATGGTCACCGACAGCCACTTCGTGAAGGTCGTGGTAACGCTCCAGCTTATTGATATCCCTGATATGTGTCCGGCAGACCGGGCGCTGTGGGTGAATACGTCCAATCTCGCTGCCACGTTGGGTAGAATGGACGACGGTTGCATTCCCGGTAGGTGAGATGGGGCAAGCAGGTCGCAGAAGGTGGGGTATGTTGGGCGCGGCGCTGGCCATGCTGGTGACCACCGGCTGTGGTGGCGATCCGGCGCCCAGTGATCCGGTGCTGCAGAAGATCAAGGACCATGGCGAGCTGGTGGTCCTGACCCGCAATGCCCCGACCACCTACTACGAGGGCAGCGACGGCCGGCTGGCGGGCATGGAGCACGACATGGCCGTGTCCTTCGCCAAATCCCTGGGGGTGAAGGTTCGCTTCAGGGTCATGGACAGCGTCGGGGAGATCCTGTCGGCGTTGAAGAACGGCCAGGGAGATGTGGCGGCGGCGGGTTTGACCCGCACCATCGGCCGGGCGGGCAAGTTCCGATTCGGTCCCACCTATCAGCAGGTG
>DATFML010000112.1:0-6473 GCA_035266965.1 Gammaproteobacteria bacterium | reverse complement strand
GTGCCGACCCCGCCAAGCCCGCCGACGCCGCCGACCCCGCCGACCCCGCCGGCACGCCCCACGCAGCCGACGCTGCCGGTCCCGCCGACGTCACCCCCTTCGGGCACGACCGCTTCCGCCACCGCGCCGGCACCGTCTCCGTCGGTGCCAGGGACGCTACCAAGTCCGCCTGCAACCCGGCCCGCGACCGGTTCGGCGCCAGGCCATGTGGTGACCGTTTCCTCCGGTGACGCCACCGTCACGGTGAACGGCCTGGCGACGGCCATCCAGAACGGGGGCGGCAATACCGCCGGCGGGCTTGCGCTGCCCAATCTGACCCAGCACGCCCTGACGGTGATCCAGAATTCCCTGGACAATCAGCACATCCAGAACGCCACGGTGATAGACGCGACGGTCAAGAACCTGGGCGCATACAAGGCGCTCAATCTGTCGTCCCAGATCAGCCAGGGTGTGGCCAACGCCGTGCAGTGAGTGTGAGCCTGCGCCGTCGTGCCGTCGTGCCGCCGAGCCTTCATAAGGTGACCGGCACGCGGAGCGTGAGCTCCACGTCCGGCGTGTAGCGCGTCAGGCCGGCGCCCAGTGTCAGGTTGTAGTCGGTGCTCGGACTGGCCTGGTAGGAGTAGCCCACCAGCAGCGTCCCCAGTTGGGTGGTCTGGGATCCCTGCAGCACGGTACCGTTCACGGTGGCCTGGCCCACGACGGTGTGCTTGTAGCCCAGGCTGAGGGATGTTTTGGCGTTGAGCGCGATGCCCATGCCGAAGTTCAGGCTGAAGGCGTCGCCGGGGCTGACCGTCCCGTCGATCTGGTTGTTGTGGATGTCGCGCTTGAAGTTCCACAGATAGCTGACGCCGCCGAACAGCACCGCCGGGGACGAAGGATAGATGACCGTGAGACTGGGCTGCAACGCATAGAACCCGGAGCCGGTGGGCAGGTCCTCCTCCAGGGCGTTCTGGACGCCGGGAACGGAAATGTAGGGCACCGAAAACGGCCCCTTTCCTGTGCGCGTCTTCACCGCCAGTGCGCCGATGTAGTAGGGCTGCCCCGCACCGCCCTGGTTGAACTGATAACGCATTCCCACCTGCACATCGCCGACACCGTAGCCGTTGGCCTTGAACTCGCTGTTGGCGGTCGACCCCTGACCCAGCGGGCGAGCCAGGGTGGTCTGCTTGCGGTACACGTACGGCACCTGGGTGTAGAGCTCGAACCGGTTGGTGACGCCGTAGCGCGCCGTCAACTGGGCCACCAGGTTGTTCTGATTCACGCTCTGGATGTTGATCAGGCCGATGGTGATGGCGGGAATGATGGTGTAGCCGATCAGGTTGACCTGGTAGTTGGACGAGTAGGAAAACTGCAGCGACGGTTCCAGCACGAACTTGCCGCGGGGGGTGAGTATCCCGGGCTGGGAAAGCACCGCGCTGACCGCTTTCGCGGGTGCCGATTTCTCCTGACTCGGCGCCTGGCCGACCGGATGGCGGGGTTCGCCGGATTGGGTGGCGGCGGGCTGCGTTGCAGTGGTATCGGCGTAGGCGGACGGCGCCACGGTCAGGGCGGCCACAATGCCGGCGCAGGTCAGTCGTGCGGTGCGATGGTTTGCCATGGTGTTGTTCTCTCTCGTTGGACAAAGAGGGACGATTCCGCAGCCCGATGACGGGTGCGTGCAGGCGTCACTCCGGTTCGATTTTTTTCAGCAGCCGATACAGCGTCGAGCGTGAAATACCCAGTTGCCGTGCCGTTTCCGACATGTTGCCGTGGGTCTGGCGCAGAGTGCCGTGGATGATCTGTTGCTCGGCCATCTCCCTGGCTGTGGGCAGAGTCGTCCAGATGCGCCGGTCTGTGCGACGGTCCAGTCCGAGGTCGGAGGCGGTGAGCACGCGGCGGTCGCTCATCACCACGGCGCGCTGGACCCGATTGATCAACTCGCGTACGTTTCCGGGCCACGAGTGGCGCTCCATGGCCCGCAGCGCCTGCTGGCTGAGCGTGCGCACGCGCGCCTTGCGCTCGCACGCGAACTTCTCCAGATACGATCGCGCGAGCAGCTCGATATCCCCCTCGCGGTCGCGCAGGGGCGGCATCTTCAGGTGCAGCACGTTCAAACGGTAGTAAAGATCTTCCCGGAACCGTCCGTCCTCCACCGCCCGATCCAGGTCCACGTGGGTGGCTGCGATCACCCGTACGTTCACGGGAATCTGTCTGTTGGAACCGACCCGCTCGATACACTTGTCCTGCAGGAAGCGCAGCAGATTGACTTGCAGGTCGGACGCCAGATCACCGATTTCGTCGAGAAACACCACACCGCCTTCGGCATCCTCGAAACGCCCGATCTTGCGGGCATGGGCGCCTGTGAACGCCCCTTTCTCATGCCCGAACAGCTCGGTCTGCACCAGGTGCCCGGGGAGGGCGCCGCAGTTCACGGCGGCGAGCGGGCTGTCGGCGCGTCTGGAAAGCTGATGGATGGCGCGGGCGGCGAGCTCCTTTCCGGTTCCGCTTTCCCCGGTGATCAGCACCGGCGCGTCGTCCCGGCCCACTTTTTCCAGGGACTGGTACAGCGCCCGCATGGGGGCGCTGGTGCCCACCATCTGGTGCTGGTTGGGACACTCCGGGGGGTGGTGGGTGCGGTGGGCAAGCCGGCCTTTGCCGTAGGCGTGTCCCACGCTGAGCAGCAGTCGTTCGCTGTCCACCGGCAGGGTGAGGTAATCGAAAGTGAGTTCGCTCAGCAGCCGGCACAGGGGGGCGGATTCCAACAGGGTGGCCGGCACCGCGGCGACCCATTGCATGTCGGTATCGGCGACCATGAGTTCCTCAAGACAGGCCAGGTCGTCGTGTCCCGCGCGCTCGATCAAGGCGACGCCGGCATGGAATGGACGTTCGAGCATCAGTTGCCCGGCGGTGGTGGGGTTGACGGCGGGGACGACGTTCCAGCCAAACAGCCGCAGGGCCTGGGCGGGCAGGCCGGCGGTGTCCCGCGATGCCAACAGCAGAACCTCACGTTCGCGGACGTGACGCGCTTGGGCCGACATGACCATGGCCGGTCAGCGGCTGTTCGCGGTACTGCGGTACGAGGCGACGTTGATTCGCCGTCGTGCGATCCGGGTCTGCAATAGGCGGCGGATTTTCGGGCTGCGGAGCGCCATCGGCGCCAGCGTGCGCTTTGGCCGACCTGCATGGCTCCGGGATGCACGCGAGCCTGGCGCGACAGCCCAGGAGCCCGTGTGGCCGGAAGCGTTCCGGGCCGGGAAGGAAATGCCATCCATAGGTAGCCCCCCTGTCGGTCCCTGAGAGTGGACTTGGAACTGCGGGATGCGCAGCTTATGGCGCTGCCGAGTTGTTGCCCTTTTCATCGCGCGTTCTGTCCCTGAGCCGCGTGCTTTCGACGGGTGCGGCAGTTGACGGCCCTTGACTGTCAACTGTCAGAGTTACCATAGCAGCCACCCACGGGGGCTGAGTGAAGAGAACGTGAAATGTGCCCCCTTGAGGATACGCTCGGGATCGCCCGCAGTCGTCCGGTCACGCCGGCTGCTGACGCAGTTATCGTGCCACGCCGGCTTTCCCGCCAGCGAAGGGCGCTTGCGGCCACGGGCGCGGTCTTGAATCGGGCATCGCAACCAATGGCGCGGCAAATTTCCACCGCCGGGGAGCCAGTCGGGAGGGGCCGGCTGAACGCTGGCGGGCCCCGCCCGGGACGGCTATTGTCTATGCATGACCGCCTGTCGGCGCCCGTGTGCGGCGGCCGACAGGCGGCCGTAAGCACTGGACGTATGGGCAGTTCGAGCGTAGCTTGAGGATGAAACAGAGGGCTGCAGAGCCGGTGGCCGGCAGCGCCCGGATGCCGCAGCCGCGGGGTCCGCGGCCCGGGTCCTGGACCTGCGGCATACCCGCACGTTGAATACGGTGAAATGAAAGGGCAGGAGACCGTCATGGCAATCGTGAACGAAAGTACGGAAAACATGCATGGGACCACTGACCGTGTGAGCAAGGCAGCCCACGACGCCGTCGACCGCATGGCCGAGCGGGGCGGCCACGCCGAAGAGCGCATCCGGGACGCAGGACGTCGGGCCGCCGACCGCTCCCGGGAAACCATGGATACCCTCCCGCAGTACGTGGAACGTCACCCTTACCGGGCGCTGGGCATCGCCGCCGGCGTGGGGTTGGTGGTCGGCGCCCTTCTGCGTCGCTGATTCTCCCGGAGGCGCAGTGGCAGGCGGACGGCGATTGGCGGCAGCGTGAGTGAGGATCGGACGCAGTCCGCGGGCCTGAGCGAGGGTATCAGGGCGCTGGTGTCGGCCTGGCGGCAGCTGGCCGGCGACATCGTCGAGCTGGCGGCGCTGGAAGCCCGCCTGGCGGGCCACGCCCTGGTGTTGATGGTCGGCCTGGGTCTGGCGGCCGCTTTGCTGCTGGTAACGGCGTGGCTGCTGCTGGTGGCCATGCTTACCCACTGGCTCGCCTACCACGGCCTGGGTTGGCAGGGCGCCCTGTTCCTGGTCGCCGCCTTGCAGGTGACGGTGGCCGTGATTCTGGTCGTGTTGCTGCGGCGCGCCAGTCGACGGTTGCTGTTCACCGGGACGCGGGGAGCCTTTTCAGAGAGCGAAGATGAGTCGGTTGACACAAGCGATCCGGTACCAGCGCCGGAAGGTGGCGAACGATAGGCGGGCACTGAGGGCACACTTGCACGCCACTCGCGCGCTGGTCCACGAGAGGGCCTCGTCGCCCTGGACGCTGCTGGCGGGTTTCGGCGGTGGCGTGGCGTTCGGATGGCTGTGCACCTCGCGGGGCTCGGCCCGCCAGAGACTGCTTTCGGCGGTACGTATGGCGCGCCCTCTCGGGGTGTTCAGCGGATTGTGGGTGCCCCTGGTGGAGCTCGTTCTGAGGCGCGGCGGCAGCCGGGCCTGACGCCGATCGGGCCACGCCCTCAGGGGCAACCGCTCTCCACGGACCCAGTGCCCGGGCGCCCCTGTCGGTGGGGCACCGACCATCAGGCTCCGGACAGGATGGCCAGGCGATGGGGTTGCTCGAGCAGGCGCCCGCCCACGAGATAGGCGGTGGCGGACCAGACCTGATCGAAATGGGATTCGTGGCCGATGAGCCGACCCTGGCGACCATCGTAGTATTCCGGCCAGCCGTCTGCGGGCAACCGCTTGCGAGCGGCCTCCATGGCCCGTTCCGCCAGTTCCCGCCTGCCGCACTTGAGTGCCGCCGCGACCAGCGCCCACAACAGGGCCGGCCAGTTGCCGCCGTTGTGGTAGGACCAGGGCCGGTTCTTGGGGTCGGCGCCGGTGACCATCAACCACTCGTCACCCTCCAGAGCCGGATAGCAGATCTTCACCGGCACGGTACCCACCAATGCATCCCAGCGCGCTTCGAACAGGTTCATTAGCTGCTGGCTCTGGGAATCGCTTGCCAACCCGAAGATGACCGCGAGCAGATTGCCCAGAGAGAACATTCGGAAGTCGATGCGTTGGGGGCCCAGGTTGCCCACGAGATAGCCGGCGTCATCCGGCAACCAGTCGCTCAGCCACATGGGCAGACTCTGGGGATGGACGTTGAACAGGTTGTCCTTGCTGTCGTGGAAGTCGTTGCCGCTGAAACGATGAATACGGCTCAGTTGCTCCGCGTCCAGCCAGTAGTGACGGCGTACATGGCCGCGCAGCGCCTCCCGGCGCCTGCGGGCCCGTTCGATCAGCGCGCTGTCGGTCTGCTTTTCATCCAGCAGCTCCCTGGCGGCTTCCAGCATGGCGTAAAACAGTGCCTGGATTTCCAGGGGGTGGCCGTGCACGCCCATGCGGCGGTCGATCATGAAAGAGCCGTCGGGAACCAGCAGGGTGGGAAAGATCTCGAACGCGCTCTGCAGGCACAATGCGACCATCATCTGCAGGGCCTGCTGGTATTCCGGCTGACGGGGCAGATCACGGTCGCCGGTGCTGCGCACATAGGCGTGCAGTACGACCGCCCACCACATCATGGCATCCACCGGTGCGACCCGTCCCACCGCACGGTCACCGAAATCGGCTTTCAAGGCCTGGGTCTGCCCGGTACCGGCGCTGACCCAGAAGCTGGCGGGCATGACCCCGGGCTGGACATCATGCTCGGGAAGCCTGTGTTCCTGGCCGCGCGCTTCCACGACCGTGTCCAGGAAGTTGCGCACGATGTCGGTGTCACCATCGAGCAGATACACCAGCGCAGCAGGCACGAAATCGCGCACGAAACACTGGCGGTAGTTGTCGCCGCGCCCGGGACGTTCGCGGGCGGCCAGTGTGCCCACGCGCCTGCCCCGGTAGAGCACTTCGCAGGCGTGCAGCAGTTGGTAGGCGCTGTCGATGGCTGAATCGTCGGTCACCTTGCTCTCCCGGTTGAGTCGTGCGGCTTCGCCTTTTTTTCAGGTCACGAGCTTGCCGGCGCCGGTGGAAATCGGGAAGCCGGCGTGTCGTTTTGTCGGGGGTCGCTGTCGACGATGCCCGTCGGCCAAGCGGCGTTTTCCC
>DATFML010000111.1:0-5189 GCA_035266965.1 Gammaproteobacteria bacterium | reverse complement strand
GGTGCAACCGAGCTGGGGCTGGAACTGACGGATATGCTGGATGTGGTGATGGCGCTCACCCAAGCCGACTTCTACAAGAGCATGACGACCCATGCCGATCACACGGTGTGGCAGGATGTGTATCGCCCGAGCACCCCGGCGGGGGACGTGTACCTGAAGCTGACGGTCATCGATGACGTGCTGATCGTGTCCTTCAAGGAGCTATGAGTATGAAATGTCCTGTTTGCGGTGCGGCGAAACTGATCCACGACACCCGCGACCTGCCCTACACGTACAAAGGCGAAACCACGGTGATCACGGCGGTAACGGGCGACTTCTGCCCGGCCTGTGGCGAGTCCATCCTGGACGCCGCCGAGTCGCGCCGCGTCATGCGTGAGATGCGGGCCTTCTCCAAACAGGTCAACGCGGCCAGTGTGGACCCGGATTTCATCGCCAGCGTGCGAAAAAAGCTCAATCTCGATCAGCGCGAGGCCGCCGAAATCTTCGGAGGTGGCGTCAACGCCTTTTCGCGCTACGAAAACGGCAAGACCAAGCCGCCACTGGCCCTGGTGAAGCTACTCAAGATACTGGACCGTCACCCCGGCCTGCTCAGTGAGATCAGGACCGCCTGACCGTGAGAAGTTGACGCCGAAAGCGCCGTGCGCGGGAAGCTTTCTTCCCGACAGCGGCCTGTGCAGAGGCTCCCTGGGAGCCCTTCAGTTTACTTCGAAACCGCCGTATCCGCGCCGCCGTTGTGTATCCGGGGGCGGGAGGTGTCGGGTATACTGCGCCACGGGATCGCGTCCCCTCAAATCCTCGAACCGTGACAGCTGTGGATTCCCAACGAAAACCGTTCGAACTGCGCGCCGGCATGCAGTTCCTGACCAGCCTGCTGCTGTATGCCACCGACACGGCCGCCGTGGAGGCCGAGCTGGCCAAGCTCGTCAGCCAGGCGCCGGGCATGTTCCGGAACGCCCCCATCGTGCTGGACCTGCAGGCCCTGCGCGACAGCGAAGAGATCCCCGATTTCGAAGGCCTGGCCCACATGCTGCGCGAACGCTCGGTGGTGCCGGTGGCGGTGCGCAACGCCAGCGCCGCCCACAGGGACGCGGCCCGGGCCGCCGGCTGGGGGGTGCTCCCGGATGCCCGTGAGACTCCCGCCCCCGCGGAACCCAAGGCGGAATCGGCCCCCAAGGGCCCGCCGCCCGCACGGGTGATCGACCATCCGGTGCGCTCCGGCCAGCAGATCTACGCGCCCGGGGATCTGGTGCTGCTGCAGCAGGTCAGCCCCGGGGCCGAGGTGCTGGCGGCGGGTTGTATCCATATATACGGGCCCCTGCGGGGGCGGGCCCTGGCCGGCGTGAACGGCGACACCGGGGCGCGCATCTTCTGCCGGGCCCTGGATGCCGAGCTGGTGTCGGTGGCGGGGCGCTACCGCACGTTGGATGATCTGGAGGGCGACCTGGCCGGCCGGCCCGCCCAGGTGCATCTGGACGGCGAGCGGCTGGTCATCGCCGCGCTGGGATAAGGCCCGGTGGCATGGGCCGGCCCATTGCCCGGGACTGCGGGCCACAGGGGGATTGGGGCACGGGCTGGCTGCGCCCTCACCGGGGCATGGGACATGGACTGATTCCAGGTTCGGGACAAAGCACGCTAACGAGTTTCACCACCGTCGGAGAATGTCATCTTGAGCAGAGTCATCGTTGTCACTTCCGGAAAGGGCGGGGTCGGAAAGACGACCACCAGTGCCGCATTCGCCACCGGGCTGGCGCTGCGCGGCCACAAGACCGCAGTGATCGACTTCGACGTCGGGCTGCGCAACCTGGACCTGATCATGGGCTGCGAGCGCCGCGTGGTCTATGACTTCGTCAACCTGATCCAGGGCGACTCCAACCTCAACCAGACCCTGATCCGGGACAAGCGGGTCAAGGACCTGTACGTGCTGCCGGCCTCCCAGACCCGGGACAAGGAGGCCCTGACCCTGGACGGCGTCGGGCGCGTGCTGGACGAGCTGCGCGAGGCCGAGTTCGACTACATCGTCTGCGACTCCCCCGCCGGCATCGAAGTGGGCGCCCAGACCGCCATGTACTACGCCGACGAGGCCCTGGTGGTCACCAATCCGGAGGTGTCCTCGGTGCGCGATTCGGACCGCATGCTGGGCATCCTGGCCAGCAAGTCCCGGCGCGCCGTGGAGAACCAGGACCCGGTCAAGGAACACCTGCTGGTGACCCGCTACGCACCCGACCGGGTGCAGGGCGGTGACATGCTCAGCATCGAAGACATCGCCGAGCTGCTGGGCATCAACCTGCTGGGGGTGGTGCCCGAATCCTCGGGCGTGCTGCAGGCCTCCAATGCCGGCGAGCCGGTGATCCTCAGCGACAAGGAGCCCGCCGGCCAGGCCTACGACGACCTGGTGGCCCGCTTCCTCGGCGAGGACCGCCCCCACCGTTTCCTGGAGCCCGAGAAGAAAGGGCTGTTCAAGCGACTGTTCGGTTAGGAGCGCAGCATCGATGAGCTTTCTCGACTATTTCCGCTCCTCCAAGAAGAACACCGCCCAGGTCGCCAAGGAGCGCCTGCAGGTGGTCATCGCCCACCAGCGCACCTCCCGCAGCCGCCACGACTTCCTGCCGGACATGCAGCGCGAAGTGCTGGAGGTGATCCGCAAGTACATCGCCATCGACGAAGACCAGATCCAGATCCAGTTGGAGAAGGACGGCGACTGCGAGGTGCTGGAGTTGAATGTGACGTTGCCGGATCGGGGCTGAATCCGCCGGTCACGACGTTTCCTGCCGCCCGTATGGGCGTGTGTCAGGCGCCGGGCCGCTGCAGTGCCCAGGCCTTCGTCCGACACCCTGAACAGGTGGCCAGTGCCCGGCTTTACTTCCGGTCGCCGATGTGGCTAACATGGTGCCGGATAGAGTGCACCTTAGTATAAGATAATCAAGAAGTTATAAGAAGGACGATGGCGGTGGAGTTTTCGGTAGCGCCTCTGGGGGGGCAGCTGCGGGACCTGCTGGTCCCGCCGGAACGCGCCGAGCAGCTCAAGGTCGAGTCCAAGGACTTCCTGTCCGTGACGCTGTCCCAGCGTCAGGTCTGCGATCTGGAACTGCTCATGAACGGCGGGTTCTCGCCCCTCGAAGGGTTCATGACGCGGGAGGTCTACGACTCGGTCGTGGATCGCATGCGGCTGCCCGGTGGGCTGCCCTGGCCCATTCCCGTGGTGCTGGACCTGCCTGCCCGTGCCGCCGACAAGCTGCAAACCGGCCAGCTCCTCGCCCTGCGTGACGGCGAAGGCTTCATGCCCGCCGTCATGCGCATCGACGATATCTGGCAGTCCGACAAGGACCGCGAGGCCGAAAGCGTCTACGGCACCTGCTCCCGGACCCATCCCGGTGTCCGCTACCTCTACGAACAGGTTCACGACACCTACGTAGGCGGTGCCATACTCGGCATCCAGACCCCGGTGCATTACGATTTCGGCAGCTTCTGGGACAGCCCCGAGGAGCTGCGGGCGCTGTTCCACAAGATGGGCTGGCGCAAGGTGGTGGCCTTCCAGACCAGCAAGCCCATGCATCGCATGCAACGGGAAGTCACCCTGCAGGCCGCCAAGGACAGCCAGGCCCACCTGCTGCTGCATCCTGCCGTGGGAATGACCAAGCCCGGCGATCTGCAGTATTACGCTCGCGTTCACTGCTATCAGGCCATCCGCCGCCACTTTCCCCACAATCTCGCCATGCTGTCGCTGCTGCCCCTGGCCATGCGCATGGCGGGTCCCCGCGAAGCCCTTTGGCACACCATCATTCATCAGAACTTCGGCTGCTCCCATTTTATTGTCGGGCCCGAGCATGGTTCGCCGCCGAACGGCGGCGCCAACACTTCTCCCTTCTATGAGCCCTATGCCGCCCAGGATCTGGTGGAGCGCCACAGTGCAGAGCTGGCCGTGCGCATGGTGCCGGTGGAGGAAATGCGTTACGTGCCCGCCAAGGGACGATTCCTTTCCGTGCCGACCATCGAGCGCAGCAAAGAGGAAGCGCTGGAGATCACCGATGCGCAACTCCGCCGCATGCTGGCCCAGGGCGAAGATGTACCGGAGTGGTTCAGCTATCCTGAGGTCATCGCCGAGCTGCGCAAGGTCTGTCCGCCGCGTACCAAGCAGGGGTTCACGCTGTTCTTTACGGGGCTCTCCGGTGCCGGCAAATCCACCCTCGCCAAGATCATCTATGCCAAGCTCATCGAGGCGGGCGGCCGGCCGGTGACCCTGTTGGACGGCGACATTGTGCGCCACAACCTGTCCAGCGAATTGGGATTTTCAAAGGAACACCGGGATTTGAATGTACGGCGCATCGGCTTCGTGGCCAGCGAAATCACCAAGAACGGCGGTGTCGCCATCTGTGCGCCCATCGCGCCCTACGCCGGTACCCGCGAAGCGGTCAGGGATATGATCGAACAACAGGGCGCGTTCATCGAGATTCATGTGGCCACGCCGCTGGAGGTGTGCGAGTCTCGGGATCGGAAAGGACTCTACGCAAAAGCCCGCCAGGGACTGATCCCGGAGTTCACCGGCATCAGTGACCCCTACGAGGCACCGCCACGTCCGGAACTGCGTATCGATACGTCGCAGTTAAGTCCTATGGAGGCGGCTCAGGAGATGTACCTTTACTTGCTCCGTGAAGGCTTCCTCGACCTCTCGGACGGCGTGGAGCCCCAAGACTAGAACTATTTGCTCGCGCTGTTGCTACAGACCTCGCATTTGCGGGCTTAGGAGGGCACTACGGTGTCGATTAGACAGGTTGTGAAGCGTATTCCAGGAGCCGCAGTCGTGTATCGGCAGTGTAGGCGCGCGATTAAAGGCGCCACCAAGGGTGAGCTATACGACGAACAGACGTTTGCCGTCATGCGGCGTTATCTGGATCCGGACTCGAGCTGCATCGATGTCGGCGCTCACTCCGGCGAAATACTGCGCGAGATCGTGCGTCTGGCGCCGAGAGGACGACACTTTGCTTTTGAACCCATCCCGGCTCTGGCCGAAGGGCTTCGGGGACGCTTTCCCGCTGTCGAGATTCATGCGTGCGCTCTGAGCGATAGCGAGGGGGAGACGACATTTAACTATGTGAGCAATGCTCCTGCTTACAGCGGCCTACGTAGGCGAGCATACGACCGGCCTGACGCAGATATCCAGGAAATTCAGGTGCCGGTGCGCAGACTTGACG
>DATFML010000110.1:0-8468 GCA_035266965.1 Gammaproteobacteria bacterium | reverse complement strand
GCTGAGTTTCTGAGGGAAACGCGAGAATGACTATGCTTCATACGGTAAACAAATCACCCTTTGAGCGACGCACGCTGGATTCGTGTCTGCGTCATGCCCAACCGGACAGCGCCGTGCTGCTGATCGAGGACGGCGTGTACGGCGCCTTCAATGGCACCGCCATCACGGGCAAAGTGCAAGACGCGATCGGCAACTTCAAGATGTATGTTCTCGGCCCCGACGTACGGGCCCGCGGTATGGACGAAAGCCATGTACTCGACGGCATCACGGTAGTCGACTACGAGGGCTTCGTGGATCTGGTGGCGGAGCACGACAAGGTGCAGGCCTGGCTCTGACACAGAGCGTCCGAGACAGGAAAACACAGAGGAGAAGGTACCATGAGTATTGAAGTGAACGGCAAGACCTATGAAACGGACGAGGAAGGTTATCTGGCCAACCTGGGCGAGTGGACGCCGGAAATCGGTGGTGTGATGGCCAAGGAAGACAACTGCGACCTCACCGACAGCCACTGGGAAGTGATCAATTTCCTGCGCGAGTACTACGAGGAATACCAGATCGCGCCGGCCGTTCGCGTGCTGACCAAGGCTATCGGCAAGAAGCTCGGCGCGGACAAGGGCAACAGCAAATATCTGTATGAGCTGTTCCCCTACGGCCCGGCCAAGCAGGCCTGCAAATACGCAGGTCTCCCGAAGCCGACCGGCTGCGTCTGACCTGCGGTCCCAGGGGGGCTCTGCCCCCCTCATCTTAGGAATTCGTGGAGGTATCGGTGTCCGTGATCACAATCGTGTATACCGTGCTGATGTACACGGCCACGCTCATTCTGGTGGGCGGAGTGGCGTATCGCATAAACAAGTACGCGCGTACACCGGCTCCACTGAAGATTCCCACCACGCCCGCGCCGACGACGCGCGGCGGTGTGGTGATGCGCCTGGGCCGCGAAGTGGTGTTCTTCCAGAGCCTGTTCAAGTCCAGCAAATGGACTTGGTTGTTCGGCTGGATCTTCCACTTTTCGCTGTTGCTGATTCTGCTGCGTCACCTGCGCTATTTTCTCAACCCGATTCCGACCTGGGTGGTATTGATACAGCCGTTCGGCAAGTACGCGGCTTTCGGCATGGTGATCGGCCTGGGCGGGCTGTGGGCGCGACGTATCTTTGTGGACCGCGTGCGATATATTTCGTCGCCCTCCGACCATCTCATGATTGTCCTGCTTCTGGCCATCGCCCTGAGCGGGCTGACCATGACGTACGTGGCCCATACGGACATCATTTCCCTGAAGGCATTCGTTCTCGGGCTGATACGCTTCGATTGGCAGCCGCTGCCGCCGGATCCTGCGCTGCTGCTCCATCTCGGACTGGTCGCCACGCTGATGATCGTGTTTCCGATCAGCAAGCTGCTGCATGCGCCCGGCGCCTTCTTCAGCCCCACACGCAACCAGGTCGACAATCCGCGCGAGCGGCGTCACCTGGCTCCCTGGGCGGCACAACTGGAAACCAGCGAGCGCTCCTGACACCCCTGCGCTGAGGTAGCTCAAGTGGCAAAGGCAAACTTCGAGACACCGCAACTAAAAGAATATCCGGTTATCCCGCTGATCCAAGAAGGCGTGATGGCTCACAGTAAGCCGTTCACCGCCAAAGCGGAGTTTCAGGCCGACCTGGGTTTCCCCGGAGAACTGCCCGAGAATTGGCAGGAAATCGCCATCAACAAGATGGGCGAACTCCTCGGCAAGTACCGTTCGCTGCAGGTCTATCTGGACTCCTGCGTCAAGTGCGGCGCCTGCACCGACAAGTGCCACTATTTCCTCGGCACCACCGACCCGAAGAACATGCCTGTCGCACGCCAGGACCTGCTGCGCAACGTCTACCGGCGCTACTTCACCTTCGCCGGCAAGTACTTCCCGAAGCTGGTGGGAGCCGTGGACCTCACCAAGGACGTTCTGGACGACTGGTACAGCTACTATCACCAGTGCTCCCAGTGCCGCCGCTGCTCGGTGTACTGCCCCTACGGCATCGACACCGCCGAGATTTCCATGGCCGCGCGGGAAATCATGGACTCCGTCAGCGTCGGCCAGAAATACTGCAACGAGATCATCGGCAAGGTCTTCAAGATCGGCAACAACCTCGGCCTGCCCAAGCCCGCGCTGGCGGATACGCTGGAGGGGCTGGAGGAAGACGTCAAGGAAGACACCGGCGTGGACGTACGCTATCCGCTCGACGAAAAAGGTGCGGAGGTGCTGCTGATCACCCCCTCGGCAGATTTCTTCGCCGAGCCCCATGTGGACGGCCTGATCGGCTACGGCAAGGTGTTCCACCAGGCGGGCACGAGCTGGACCCTGAGCTCCTATGCCTCCGAGGCCGCCAACTTCGGCATGTTCATCGGCAGCTACGAGAACATGCGCAAAGTCGCCCTGCGCATCCGGGAAGCGGCCCTTGACCTGGGCGTCAAGCGCATCATCTTCGGCGAATGCGGCCACGCCTGGCGGGTCGCCTACAGCTTCCTGAACACGCTGGCGGGCCCCTTCGATTTCCTGGATCCCCGTTACCCGGTGCCCCAGCATATCTGCGAGTTCACCTACGATCTGATCCAGCGCGGGGCCCTCACGCTGGACAAGTCCGGCAACGACCATCGGCGCCTGACCTACCACGATTCGTGCAACGTGGCGCGTGCGTCTCGCATGGGCGACAAGCCCGGCGGACAGTTCGAAATCCCCCGCGCGATCATCAGGGCCTGCTGCAACCATTTCTACGACATGCCGGCGGACACCGTCCGCGAAGGGACCTTCTGCTGCGGCGGTGGCGGCGGCATCCTGACCGACGATCTGATGGAGGTGCGCGTCAAAGGCGCCCTGCCCCGCATGGAGGCACTGAAGTCGGTTGTCGAGGAGCACGGCGTGACGCACATGGCGGCCATTTGCGCCATCTGCAAGAGCCAGTTTTCCAAGGTACTGCCCTACTACGGCTTTTCAATGGATCAGATTGTCAGCGTCCATCAGTTGGTCAGCGACGCGATCGTTCTTGGCGACAAACAATGACACAAGGTGCGAAGGCCTGATTCGGGCCCTCCGGACTTAGCGCACAGGAGAAAAGGCATGGCGACTTCCCGCGACGAGATGCAGGAACAGAAGCTGACGTTCCGGCGGTTCAAGGACGGTGACAACGAGCGCCGTAACTGGCAGGAGGCGATTTTCGAGGGGGACCACTCCCACAAGTGCCCCACCTACGTGCATCGCACGCCGCCGTGCCAGGGCAGCTGCCCGGCGGGAGAGGACATTCGCGGCTGGCTCGATATCGTGCGCGGCCTGGAGAAGCCCGGCGGCGACATGACCATGCAGGAATATGCATTCCGCCGCTCCACTGACGCCAATCCGTTCCCCTCCATCATGGGCCGGGTTTGCCCGGCCCCCTGCGAGGCCGGCTGCAACCGCAACCAGGTCGAGGACCACGTGGGCATCAATGCCGTGGAACAGTACATCGGCGACACCGCGTTGGCGCAGAAATTCACCTTCGACGCCCCGCCCGCCGACACCGGCAAGAAGGTCGCTGTCATCGGTGGCGGCCCGGCCGGCCTGGCGGCCGCCTACCAGCTTCGTCGCCGTGGCCACGCCTGCGTGCTGTTCGACGAGCGCGAAGAGCTGGGCGGCATGATGCGCTACGGCATTCCCGGCTATCGTACGCCGCGCGACGTCCTGGACGGTGAAGTCCAGCGCATCCTGGACATGGGCGTAGAGGTGCGCACCAACACCCGTGTCGGCCGCGACGTACCCATGGACCAGATGGACAAGGACTTCGACGCCGTCCTGTGGGCGGTCGGTACCCATGTGGGCCGCCCCCTGCCGGTGGCGGGCGCCGATGCGCCCAACTGCCTCACCGGTGTGGACTTCCTGCGCGCCTTCAACGAGGGCCGCCTGCAGCTGGTCTCCGAGAAGATCATCGTGGTGGGCGGCGGCGACACCTCCATCGACGTCGCTTCCGTCGCCCGTCGTCTCGGTCACATCACCGCCATCCGTGAGCAGGATCGTCCTGAGAACATCGTACTGGGTCACACCGCCCAGGACGTGGCCTCCTCCGCCGTGCGCGAAGGCGCCACGGTCACGCTGACATCGCTCTTCCCGGTGGAGAACATGACCGCCGCCGAGCACGAAGTGAATGACGCCCAGCGCGAAGGCGTCAGCATTCGCGGCAGCGTCATGCCCCTGGAAATCCTGTTGGATGAGTCTGGCCGGGCCCGCGGCATGCGCCTGTGCGAGTGCAAGATGGAAAACAACAAGCCCGAGCCCATCGAAGGCACCGAGTTCGAGCTCGAGGCCGACCTCATCGTCGCCGCCATCGGCCAGTCCGGGGATCTGACCGGTCTGGAGGCTCTGGACAACGGCCGCGGCTTCATCAATGCCGACCAGAACTTCCAGGTCACCGGCCGCGAAGGCCATTTCGTGGCAGGGGATGTGGTCCGCCCTCACCTGCTGACCACCGCCATCGGGCAGGCCTCTGTCGCTGCGGAGAGCATCGACCACTACCTCATGGGCGCGCCCCTGGGCAAGCGACCCAAGGTCGACAAACATCACTTCAACCTGCTGCAGAAGCTGCGTGAGACCGGCCTGGGGCCCAAGGAGTACAGCCACGAGCAGGTTCGCGGCACGTCCTTGGCCGACTTCGCCATCCACAACTATGAAGACCGCTCCAAGCAGGAGATCATCCCGTCCACCAAGATGTTCCTGGGACACTTCGGATACGAAGACCGCTACAAGCGCAACGAAGTGCATATTTCCGACAGCGAGGTGCTGGGCAACTTCCAGGAACGCATCATCGGCCTTGCCGAGGACGCGGCGGTCGCGGAAGCCAAGCGCTGCATGAGCTGCGGTATGTGCTTCGAGTGCGACAACTGTGTCATCTACTGCCCGCAGGATGCTGTCTTCCGGGTCAAGAAGGATCAGCGCACCACCGGGCGGTACGTGGACACCGACTACGCCAAGTGCGTCGGCTGTCACATCTGCGCCGATGTGTGCCCCACCGGCTACATCGACATGGCTCTCGGGGAGTAAACAGGTCTCAACCATGACAGCGAGCTGGAAATCTCTCTACCGGTCCGTGCTCATACTGGCAGGGCTGGCGCTGACGACACTCTCCGGTGTCGCCAGCGCCGGAGCTCCGCTGGGCCCGGTCATACCGCCGGCGCAGCGCGACTACTCCAAGACCCAGCGCTGCGTCCGGCCGGTCGAGGACATGCGCAAGAATCACTTTAAGTACCTTCTGCATCACCGCGACCAGGTCGTCCATGAGGGGATCCGCACACCGCAGTTCAATCTTCAGGACTGCATCAACTGTCACGCGACGCGCAAGCCCGACGGGCAGGCCATTCGCATCGACAGCCCCGGGCAGTTCTGCTTCAACTGCCACAAATATGCGGGCGTACAGATCGACTGTTTCGAATGTCACTCCGACCTGCCGTCCACGGACAGTCACTTCCACAAGCTCGGCGGTGACTACGGTCCCCATCACATCCGATACAGCCGGCACGACCTCGTCTCTCCGACGACGCTGGAAGCCCTGGCGAGCAAAGGAGCCAAGAAATGAGCGGTAGCCCCACGGATCAGGACACTGATACCTCGCGCCGCCGTTTCCTGGGTACGGTGGCCGGCTCAGTCGCCGCCCTGACGGTGGCGCCCGGCGTCCTGCTGGTGCGTACCGCCGAGGCCAAACCCAACGCCCAACCGGTGTCCAATGCCGTGCGCTGGGGCCTGCTGGTCGACACCGACAAGTGCACCAAGGGCTGCGATGCCTGCGTCAGTGCCTGCGACAAGGAACACGGGTTGTACAAGAAGGGTCCTGCCGAAGACCAGGCCCAGTGGATACGCAAGGTCGAGGTGAAGAACCCGAAGACGGGCTACGAGTTCTCTCTCCCCGTGATGTGCCAGCACTGTGAAAAGCCCCCGTGCGTCGATGTATGCCCGACCGGCGCCTCCTTCCGCCGCGCCGACGGCATCGTGCTCGTCGACCGGCATATCTGCATCGGTTGCCGGTACTGCATGATGGCCTGCCCTTACAAGGCGCGCTCCTTCGTGGCGGAAAACCTCCATCACCAGGTGGCCGACAGCCCGCGCGGCAAGGGCACGGTGGGCGGCTGCAACATGTGCGTGCACCGTGTGGACGAAAACGAGAATCCCGCCTGTGTCGACGCCTGCGATGCCGATGGTCACAAAGCTCTGATTTTCGGTGATCTCAAGGATCCCAACAGCGAGATATCCAAGCAGCTCGCCAAGTACAAGACCACACAGATTCGGGAAGACCTGGGCCTTGACCCGGGCGTGTACTACCGGGGCATCTAGCCGGCGCCGGGCTCCCGATCAACAGCGACTGGAAGACCATGAAACCGAAGATTCATTACCGGGAAATCGAAGGGCATTCGGCGGCATACTGGATCATGGTGGCCGTGTTCGGGGCATTGGTCGTCGCCGGGCTGCTGTCCAGCTACTACATGGAGCACAACGGTCACTGGGTGACCGGCATGACCAACCAGGTCGTCTGGGGCATGCCACATGTGTTTGCGGTATTCCTGATCGTGGCAGCCTCCGGTGCGCTGAACGTGGCGTCCATCGGTTCGGTGTTCGGGAAGACGGCGTACAAGCCGCTGGCCCCGCTTTCAGGCCTGCTTGCGGTCTCCCTGCTGGCGGGCGGCCTCATGGTGCTGGTTCTGGACCTGGGTCGTCCCGACCGGCTGATCATTGCCATGACCCACTACAACTTCAAATCCATCTTCGCGTGGAACATCTTCCTGTACACGGGCTTCATGGCGGTGGTCGCAGTCTATCTGTGGATGCTCATGGAACGGCGGATGAAGCGGTTCACCCGGCCTGCGGGCATGGTCGCGTTCGTCTGGCGCATCATTCTCACCACCGGCACCGGCTCGATCTTCGGCTTTCTCATCGCCAGGGAAGCCTATGATTTCGCGCTGCTGGCCCCCATGTTCGTGATCATGTCCTTCTCCTTCGGCCTGGCCATCTTCCTGCTGGTACTGATGGCCGCCTACCGCTGGAGCGGCCGGCCGCTGGGCGACGGCGTGGTGATGCGCCTGAAGAATCTGCTCGGGGTGTTCATCGCGGCAGTGCTGTACTTCGTGCTGGTGTACCACATCACCAAGCTCTACATGACCGCCCACCACGGCATCGAGCGATTCATCCTGCTGGACGGCGGCATCTACACCGCGTTGTTCTGGGGCGTGCAGATCGTGCTCGGCAGCCTGGTTCCCCTGGCACTGCTGTACCATCCCCGCCTGGGCAAATCCCGGACCGTGGTGGGAACCGCCGCCGTGCTGGTGATCATCGGCGGGCTGGCACAGGTGTACGTGCTGATCATCGGCGGCCAGGCCTATCCACTGCAACTGTTCCCGGGCATGGAGGTCTCCAGCTCGTTCTATGACGGAATCGTCAACAGCTATACGCCCAGCTTCCCCGAGATCGTACTGGGCGTCAGCGGGATGGCGCTCGCCATGGCAATCGTTTCCATCGGCATCAAGGTCCTCCGGTTTCTCCCCGAATCCCTGGAGGACAGCCTGGTGGACCCACATCATCCTCTGGAAGTCCTGGCGTCCGATGATGCCGCACCGGAGCCTGCCGAAAGCTGAAACCGGGGCGGAGGGTCGCACTGCCAGGTGCGACCCGCCCCGGATTCGACCGGGCACGGCCATCCGCCATGAACCGTCTGCTGCTGTCCGCCGCTCATAAGTCGTCCGGAAAGACGACTGTCACCCTGGGTCTGTGTGCCGCCTGGGCAGCCCGCGGGCTGCGGGTACAGGCATTCAAGAAAGGGCCCGACTACATCGATCCCATGTGGCTGTCCCGGGCGGCCCAGCGACCCTGCCACAACCTGGATTTCTACACCATGGATCGGCGCGAAATCCTCGCCACGGTCGGCCACTTCGGCGCGGGCTCCGACGTCGCGCTGGTGGAAGGCAACAAGGGCCTCTATGACGGACTGGATATGGACGGCAGCAACAGCAACGCCGCTCTCGCCAAACTGCTGCAGACGCCCGTCGTGCTGGTCCTCGACGCCCGGGGCATGACCCGGGGCATCGCCCCCCTCATTCTCGGCTATCAGGCCTTCGACCCGGATGTGCGGATAGCCGGCGTCATCCTCAACCAGCTCGGCGGGCACCGGCATGAAAGCAAGCTGCGCGCCGTGATCGAGCACTATACCGATGTCCCCGTGGTCGGGGCGGTCCACCGGGACCCGGAATTGCAGATTGTCGAACGCCACCTCGGTCTGATCCCGGAAAACGAGGCCGACGCCGCGCTGGCCATGATCGACCGTATCGGACACCGCATCGCTTCCCAGGTCGACCTGGATCGACTGTTGGAACTGGCCCGCAGCGCACCACCGCTGGAGCACGTTGCCCTGCCCGGTCAGTCCGAGGCCGACCAGCCACCGGTTCGTATCGGCGTCGCCCAAGACGCGGCATTCGGCTTCTACTATCCGGGC
>DATFML010000109.1:0-6638 GCA_035266965.1 Gammaproteobacteria bacterium | reverse complement strand
TCTGGACGAGGTGCGCGTGCGTTTCCTGGGGGACGAGGGGCGGGTGGCGCGCCTGTCGCTCATCGACGAGCAGGGTGAACGCCATGTGCGCATGGCCCATCTGGCCTGCGTGGGCAGTCACGCCATCAACGGCGTTGCCGCCTTGCACACACGGCTGCTCAAGGAGGACGTGCTGAGGGATTTCCACGACCTGTGGCCCGACAAGTTCAGCAACAAGACCAACGGCATCACGCCCCGGCGTTGGCTGACGCTCAGCAACCCCAAGCTGTCCGGCCTGATCAGCGCCGCCGTCGGGGACGGCTGGGTGGGCGATCTCGATCGCCTGCGGGCCCTGGAGCCGTTGGCCGAAGATTCCGTGTTCCGCACCAAGTGGCGGGAGGTCAAGCGGGCCAACAAGCAGCATTTTGCCGTGCACGTGCAGAAGCTCACGGGCGTGGCCATCGATCCCGATTCCCTGTTCGACGTACAGGTCAAGCGCATTCACGAGTACAAGCGCCAGCACCTGAACATCCTGCACGTCATCGGTCTGTACGTGCGGCTGAAGAACGATCCGGGCCTCGACATGGTGCCGCGCACCTTCGTTTTCGGCGGCAAGGCGGCCCCCGGATATCACCTGGCCAAGCTCATCATCAAGCTGATCAACGCCGTGGGGCGGGTGGTGAACCGGGACCCGACGGTACGCGATCGCATCAAGGTGGCCTTTCTGCCCAACTACAACGTCAGCAACGGCCAGCGGGTGTACCCGGCCGCCGATCTGTCCGAGCAGGTGTCCACGGCCGGCAAGGAGGCTTCCGGTACCGGCAACATGAAGTTCTCCCTCAACGGGGCACTGACCATCGGCACCCTGGACGGCGCCAACATCGAGATACGCGAGGAAGTGGGTGCGGAAAATTTCTTCCTGTTCGGGTTGACCGCCGAAGAGGTGGCGGCGCGGCAGGCAGGCGGCTACCGTCCCATGGACTGTTACCGTGCCGATCCCGAGCTGCGGCAGGTGATCGATCTGATACGCACCGGCTTTTTCTCCCACGGCGACCCCGACCTGTTCCGGCCGCTGGTGGACAACCTGCTCCACGCCGACCCCTACCTGGTGCTGGCCGATTATCCCGCCTACGCGGACTGTCAGCGCCAGGTCAGCGACGCCTACAGCGACCGGGAAATCTGGAGCCGCATGTCCATTCTCAACACCGCCCGCTCCGGCAGGTTCTCCTCCGACCGCACCATCCGGGAGTACTGCCGGGACATCTGGCAGGTGTCACCGGTCCCCATCCGGCTGCTGTCCCAGGAAGCCGTGAAGGCCGGCTTCCTGCAGTGACCCCCGGTCATGGGTTGCGCTGAGCACCGCGCCGCCCGACGACCGGGCAAGGCGTAACGCCGGTCCGGAACCCGCAAAAGCCGCGCGCCGGCCGTTCAGCCGGCGACTCGCGCGGCCCGGCTGTAAGGGTTGTCAGCCTTCGATTCCCTGCGCGTTCGCCACTGACCCGGCTCCCGCGACCCGCTTACAGGTTCACGTTGTATTGACATAAATAAAGTTGATCCTACACTAAACAGGCCAGCTCCTGGGGGAGGCTCTAGCGGAACGGGCAAGCGGGCCGGAATCGGCCGGCACGACCTACAGCGGATGGACCCACCGGCGATCGCCGCAGGCCTGCCTCTTGCGCACTGGCCCATAAGCAATAACCAAAGCCGTTCATAACTCATAATGTTGGAGGAATGGATCACTATGTTCAGAAGCAGAAGATCAGCCTCGCTCGTTTGCGCTTTCACCTTCAGTGTCGGGATGGCCGCTGCCGGTTCGGCGATGGCGGGGGATACCCTGTTGCCCGCCAATCGGTGGCAGTTGCCGAAGAACTACGAGTCGGAGATCAGCGCCGCACAAGCCTACGTGAACGCCGTGCTCCACCGCGGCCACTGGGACTCGCACCGTGGCCACCACGGCAGGCACGGTCACCGGCGTCCGGTGATCGTCGATGTGCGCAGTATTCCCGAGTATGTCGCCGGCCACCCGGAAGGCGCCCACAACATTCCCTATCCGTACATTTATCAGAACTGCCCGCAGAGCGAACGGGCCGAGGACGGCGCCTGCACCAACGGCGGCGACAAGATCGACCAGGATCCCCAGGTCTTTGTCGACGCGGTGAAGAAGGCAATTCCAGACAAGAGTACGCCCATCTATACCTTGTGCCGTACGGGCCACCGAAGCGTGCTGGCCGCCAACCTGCTCACCGAGGCGGGCTACAAGCATGTGCGCAACATCTGGCAGGGCTTTTCGGGCAAGCCCAAGGTCTCTCTGGTGGGTGAGACGCTGTACGGTCCCCTCGACCTGAACCATGACGGGGACATCACCGAAGCCGACAACGACGGCTGGCGCTACTATCAGGGCCTGCCCTACAGCACCAGGATCCGTCCGCGCCTGATCTACTGGCCGTACGCGTCCTACTACTTTCAATAAAGCCTGGTTCGACCTGCTGGTATGACTCTCTCTTTGCCCCGCCTTGCGGCGGGGCGTTTTTTTTCGAGGCGGGCGTCCCGGTCCCCGGCCCAACAGGGATACGGCCGTTGCCACACTTCCCCGTATGGCGGCTCGTCACCGCACCCGGTGCGGGGTCCATCGACTCCCTGCTCCCCCTTGTCCGTGGTCAGCGGGGCAACGGAGTCGTGTTTGCGGATTGGGGCGGGTGATGGAGTGCCGCACTGCGCCGGGACCCGGCGCGCCGGACAAGAGCCAAATCCCGTTTGTCGGAAAATCTGACGGTGAATCAGGGTGAATGTCGTCCCCGGAAGCCCCCGATTGTGGTAAGCCCGCGTAAACATTGGCCCGGTCCGGGAGATGCTTCTGTCGAAAATCCTAACAGTTTCAATGACATCCGTAATAGCAGATTGAGCAATTCATTGTTTTATAAAGGACTAATGTATGTGGCACGATAGCTGCACTAAGGACCGCGGCGGTCCGCGTGGTCCCGGCAGGGGGAGCGAAGGCAAGGCGCGGAGGCCGCAGAGCGGGCAACGCCAGCGCCAAATGAACCGGAAACGGGTTTTTCGGTCAGATCGGTTTTGGCAGGATCCCGCCAAACTGCCTGCGACCCGCCCACGGGCTGTCGAGGCCACAACAACACAGCGAATCGCTACAAGGAGCAGTACCCGATGACATCCCACAACCCCGTGCGCACCGTCTTGGCGGTGCTCGCACTGATGCTTTCTGTGCAAGCCCAAGGGAGCACCGCGCCCATATCGACCTGGCAACCCACCGACAACGACGTGAATTTCGCCGGCACCCAACTGTACTGCGCGTCGGAGTCTACCTGCACGTCCCTCGGCGCGGCGCCGACAGGGGTCCGGTTCGCCTTGTTCGCCGCCGGGGACGCAAGTCTCAACGGCGCGCAGTATCTGCCCATCAATGCCGCCGGCGACCGGGTCACGTTCTCGCAGCAGGGGACCGATTGGCTGCTCGGCAACCACGAGGGCGACAGCCTGACTCTGACCGGTAACCGGTTCAGTTTGGGCGCCAGCACCGACGGGGGCAGCACCTGGACAGCCAATACCGACCAGCTCAATCACGGTTCCAACTGGTACTACAGCCAGTTCGGCGGCCTGACCAGCAGCTACGCCCTGGCGGGCACGTCCCTGAACACCCGCGTTGCATTGACCACCGTGGATGCCTCTCCGGTACCCGTTCCCGCCGCCGTGTGGTTGTTCGGCAGCGGTCTGATCGCCCTGGGTGCCGTGGCCCGGCGTCGCCTGGGACGGAGTCGCTGAACGGTCCGGGGACGATTCGAACGATTGAGGGCCGGCGACAGGCGGGACGCCTTGGCGCGCTGCCTGCCGGCCGGCGCTTTGGCCTCATCGTTTCGGATAACCCACCGTCTGGGAAAGTACCACCCGCTGTCCCCGGCCAAGCCCCATGGCCTTGGCCAGGGCGCTTCTGTCGATGGAACCCCGCACCACCACGTTGAGCCCCGCCGAGGCGCAGTACAGGTACACGTTCTGGGCGATGAAGCCGGTGTCGGCCGCCGAGTACAGCAGCCGGTCCTGTTCGCCGGCCCCCTTCATGGCATTCAGATCGGCCACGTAGATCAGATCCAGCGGGGCGGTGGCCACGAAGTCCTGAGTGCCGGTCAGCGCCCGGATGTCCCGGCCCAGCACGGGCACCAGGCGGTTGTTGCGGGCATCGTAACGGTACAGACCCTCCGCCATGGCCAGGTAGACGGTGATCTCCTGCCAGTTGTGGGCCGATGGAGCGGTGCGCCCGCCGCTGTCCGGCCGATTGATGCCGAACGCCGTCCACAACAGGTCAGACAGCACCCGTCGCGGCAGCGGTCGGGGGGCGAACTCGCGGCTCGAATGGCGGGCACTCAGCGCCTCCATGAGCGGCATGCCCCCGCGGTGTTGCGGGGCGGGCAGTTGTATGGGCGGCGGATCCGCCGCCATTCCAAGGGTGGGGACCATCAACACCAGCGCCGGCCACAGCCGGCGCAACGCCGTCGCTTTCATGGACGCTCTCCCGCTCGGTGGCATATCTCAAGAGTAGTCCCGATCGGGGGGGCGGCAGCGCGGCGAGGTCTCCCACGCCGCCCGGGCCACACCCGGGCGGTGTGATGTCGTGTCAATTTAGCCGCCCGGCGGCCGAAACCCTGGTAGTGGACAGAACCGGCCGTGCGGCGCCGTCCCGCGGTTGCCCTCGGCAGTGCGAACCCGCCGACCGCCTGTTGCCGTCCTCGATTGAGAAGTCACCCCACGATGGCAGGCTGCCGGCGTGCCTTCGGTGGCCGCTGTGCGTCGCGAAGTGGCAACCTCAGTGGGAGCGTGGAATAATCCATCTGCCGGCCTCCCCGCGGAGCAGTCGGAGGAGTGGTTGTATACCCTATGCGCAGGCCGGTCCCCCAGTATGTCCCTCCACTGCTGATCGCCGTTGTCATCGGAGTGCTTGTGGCACTCTTCGACTGGACCATGCAGGCACGCTTCCAGGCCCAGGAGCGGGCCGATGTGCTGCACCGCCTGAGTGCGGTGCGGGCGCGCCTGGAAGGTGAGCTCAACTCCCGCCTGTTTCTGACCCAGGGCCTGGTCAGTTACGTGGCCACCCATCCGGATGTCAGCCATGCCGAGTTCGACGCCCTGGCCCGGGGACTGATCGCCGGCCACAGCGGCATCGACAGCATCCAGCTCGCGCGCAATACGGTGGTGAGCGACGTCTACCCGCTGCGGGGCAATCGCGCGGTGCTGGGTCTGCGCCTGCTGGACCTGCCCGACCAACGTGCAGCGGTGCAGCGGGCCCTGAATACCCGCGGGACGGTGGTGGCCGGGCCCCTGCGTCTCATTCAGGGCGGACTGGCTTTCGTCGCCCGCACCCCCATCTATCTCACACCGCCCGGTGGGCGCCCGGGCAGCGGATCCTACTGGGGACTTGCCACCATCATCATCAATGCGCACGCGTTGTTGCGCAAAGCCGGCCTGGGCGAGCCGTCCGAAGGGCCGCTGCGTTTCAGCCTGCGGGGCAAGGACGGACTGGGTGCCGCCGGCAAGGTGTTCTTCGGCGATGCGGCGGTGTTCCGTCAGCAGCCGGCTTTGATGTCCGTGGATTTCCCCAACGGCAGCTGGCAACTGGCGGCGGTGCCGCGCCAGGGCTGGGAGGCGCTGGCGCCGGACAGCTGGTGGTGGCGCCTCGCCGGCGCCTTGCTGGTGCTGTTGGGCGCCATGCTGGCCTGGCTGTGGGCGCGCTATCCGGATCACCTGTGGCGCGAAGTGCAGCGCGCCACCGGCGCCCTGCGGCGGGCCCAGCAGGAGCTGGAAGCCAAGGTGGCCGACCGTACCGCCGAGCTGACCGCCGCCAACCGGGTGTTGCGCGAGCGCGAGACCCAGCTCGCCGAGGCCCAGCAGATCGCCCGGATGGGCAGTTGGGTCTGGGACGTACCCGCCAACTCGATCACCTGGTCCGATGAGGTCTACCGCATCCTGGGATATCGTCCCGGGGAGGTCGCGGCCAGCTACGCGGCCTTTCTTCCCCGGGTGCACCCCGAGGATCGCGAAGCGGTGGAAAGCGCGGTCAAGGTCGCGCTGCAGCGCATCGAGCCGTACTCCGTGGACCATCGCATTCTGCTGCCCGACGGCACGCTGCGCATCGTGCACGAGCAGGCCCGGGTGGACCATGACGAAGACGGCAACCCGGCGCGCATGACCGGCACCGTGCACGACATCACCGAAGCCAAGGCCATCGAGCGTCAGCTCGAACACATGGCCTACCACGACCCGCTGACCAGCCTGCCCAACCGCGCGCTGCTGCGGGACCGCCTGGCCCAGGCCATGGCCCGCAGCCGCCGCAGCGGCCGGCTGATGGCGCTGCTCTTCCTGGATCTGGACCGCTTCAAGAACGTCAACGACAGTCTGGGTCATGCCATCGGCGACCGTCTGCTGGTGCAGGTTGCCGAGCGCCTGGCCGCCCATATGCGCACCGAAGACACCCTGGCGCGACTGGGCGGGGACGAGTTCACCGTGTTGCTGGAAGATCTGGCCGACGCCGACCAGGCGGGTGTGGTGGCTCGCAAGCTGCACCAGGCGCTGTCGGAGTCGTTCCAGATCGAGGGTCATGAGATTTTCGTGGCCGGCAGCGTGGGCATCAGCCTGTACCCCGGCGACGGCGACGATGT
>DATFML010000108.1:0-4362 GCA_035266965.1 Gammaproteobacteria bacterium | reverse complement strand
CCTGGAAGCGTATTTCCGCGACCTGGACGGGCATGGAGCGGCCGACGTCTATCGCATGGTGCTGGGGGAAGTGGAGCCCGCCCTGCTGCAGACCGTGGTCAATTATGCCGAGGGCAACCAGACCCGCGCCGCGGAGATCCTCGGCATCACCCGCAGCACCCTGCGCAAGAAGCTCAAACAATACGGCATCGAGATCGAGTAGCCCGTGCGCCGGCTGCGGACGGGTAATGTCCGGCAGGCGTAGTGGTGGAGGCACGCGTCATAACAACGCCGGTTGGCTGACCCGATCGCTCTGTTCGGGATCCAAGAGCCTTGGGACGATGTAGCAGCAAGACATCCGTGACGGGTGTGCCGGCCATAACGAACACACTGGCAACGCACTTGAAGGCAGGTACGACATGGCAGCAATCAAACGGGCGCTGATCAGCGTCTCGGACAAGACCGGCGTGGTCGATTTCGCGCGCCATCTGCAGGATCTGGGTGTGGAGATCCTGTCAACGGGGGGAACGGCGAAACTGCTGGCGGAGAATGGCATTGCCGTGGTGGAAGTCTCCGACTACACCGGTTTCCCGGAGATGATGGACGGTCGGGTGAAGACCCTGCATCCGCGCATTCATGGGGGCATTCTGGGCCGGCGCGGCGTGGATGACGCCGTGATGGACGAGCACGACATCCCGCCCATCGACCTGGTGGTGGTCAATCTGTATCCCTTCGAGCGGACCGTTGCCAATCCCGACTGCGACCTGCCCACGGCCATCGAAAACATCGACATCGGCGGGCCGGCCATGCTGCGGGCAGCCGCCAAGAACCACGATGCGGTGGCCGTGGTGGTGGACAGCGCCGACTACCAGACCGTGCTGACCGATATGGATGCCCACGGGGGACGGGTCTCCGCTCCGACCCGCTACCGCCTGGCCGTCAAGGTGTTCGAGCATACCGCACGGTACGACGGTGCCATCGCCAACTACCTGGGCGCCATCGAGCCCGACGGCACCCACGAGGCGTTTCCGCGCACCCTGTCGCTGCAGTACCGCAAGGTGCAGCCCATGCGCTACGGCGAGAATCCCCACCAGCGCGCCGCCTTCTATGTGGAGCAGGGCGAGAGCCAGGCCTGCGTGGCCACCGCCCGGCAGCTGCAGGGCAAGGAACTGTCCTACAACAACGTGGCCGACACCGATGCCGCCCTGGAGTGCGTGAAATCCTACACCGAGGGGCCCGCCTGCGTGATCGTCAAGCATGCGAACCCCTGCGGCGTTGCCCTGGGCGCGAACCTCCTGGAAGCCTACGACCGCGCCTTCCGGACCGATCCCACCTCGGCTTTCGGCGGCATCATCGCCTTCAACCGGCCCCTGGATGTGGAGACGGCCAAGGCCATCGTGGACCGCCAGTTCGTGGAAGTGATCATCGCTCCCGAGGTGGAGCCGGCGGCGGTGGATGCGCTGGCGGCCAAGAAGAACGTGCGGGTGCTGGCCTGCGGTCAATGGGGTTCGGATGTGTCGCCGGGGCTGGACTTCAAGCGGGTGGTGGGCGGCCTGCTGGTACAGGACCGCGACACCGGCCGCATCGGTGCCGAGGACCTGAAGGTGGTGAGCCGGCGCGCGCCCGGCGAGCAGGAGCTCAAGGACCTGCTGTTTGCCTGGCGGGTGGCGAAGTTCGTGAAATCCAATGCCATCGTCTATTGCCGCGAGGGCATGACCATCGGTGTCGGTGCCGGCCAAATGAGTCGCGTGTACAGCGCCAGGATCGCCGCCATCAAGGCTGCCGACGAAAGCCTGCAGGTGGCCGGGTCGGTGATGGCCTCCGATGCCTTCTTCCCGTTCCGCGACGGCATCGACCAGGCCGCCGAAGCGGGGATCACGGCGGTGATCCAGCCGGGCGGTTCCATGCGCGACGAAGAGGTCATTGCGGCCGCCGACGAACACGACATGGCGATGGTGTTCACCGGAATGCGTCATTTCCGGCATTGAAGCGCCCGCGCGGTGGAGGCCGGCGATTGAGGTGCCGGCGTTGAAGGGGGAGGGTGCGTGAAGCGGGAGCGTGGTCCCGTGCCGCTGTGCAGGCGGCGAACCGCCTTCCTGGTTGCCTATCCGTGGGGTTTTCCTGAATGAATATTCTGATCATCGGCGGCGGCGGGCGCGAGCATGCGCTGGCGTGGAAAGCGGCCCAGTCGCCCCTGGCGGATTGCGTGTATGTGGCGCCGGGCAATGCCGGCACGGCCGGCGAGCCGAAAGTGGAGAACGTCGCCATTGGCGCCGGGGATATTGCGGGGCTGGTGGCCTTCGCCCGCGAGAAGCAGGTGGGCCTCACCCTTGTCGGCCCCGAGGCGCCCCTGGTGGCCGGGGTGGTGGACGCATTTCGCGATGCCGGGCTGAAGTGTTTCGGGCCGAGCCGCGCCGCCGCCGAGCTGGAGGGCTCCAAGGCGTTCAGCAAGGACTTTCTGGCCCGTCACCGTATTCCCACCGCGGCCTACCGCACCTTCACCGAGGTGGAGGCCGCCAGCGACTACATCCGGCGCCAGGGCGCCCCGATCGTCGTGAAGGCCGACGGTCTGGCGGCGGGCAAGGGCGTGGTGGTGGCGCTCACCGAAGAGGAGGCCATTGCGGCGGTGCGGGAGATGCTGGCCGAGGGCGCCTTCGGCGCGGCCGGCAGTCAGGTGGTGGTGGAAGAATGCCTGCAGGGCGAGGAAGCCAGCTTCATCGTCATGGTGGACGGCGGGCATGTCCTGCCGCTGGCCACCTCCCAGGACCACAAGGCCCGCGACGACGGCGATACCGGACCCAACACCGGCGGCATGGGCGCCTACTCGCCGGCGCCGGTGGTCACCCCGGAGCTGCACCGGCAGATCATGGCGCAGGTCATCGAGCCCACCGTGCGCGGGCTGGCGGCCGACGGGCGTCCCTATACCGGTTTCCTGTACGCCGGCCTGATGATCGGGGCCGACGGCGTGCCCAGGGTGCTGGAATACAATTGCCGGTTCGGCGACCCGGAGACCCAGCCCATCATGATGCGCCTGCGTTCCGACCTGGTGGAGCTGTGCCTGGCGGCCATCGACGGCCGGCTCGACCAGGTGAAGGCGGACTGGGATCCCCGCGCCGCCCTGGGCGTGGTGATGGCGGCGGGCGGCTATCCCGGCAGCTACCGCAAGGGCGACCCCATCGAAGGGCTGATGGAAGAATACGCGCCGGGGGCGAAGATCTTCCACGCCGGCACCGCCCGCCAGGAGGACGGCGAGGTGGTCACCAACGGCGGGCGGGTGTTGTGCGCCTGTGCGCTGGGCGACACCGTGGCCGAGGCCCGGGAACGGGCCTATCAGCTGGTCCGCACGGTGCGTTGGACGGGCATGTTCTACCGGACCGACATCGGCCACCGGGCCGTGGCCCGCGAGGCGGCGACCGACCCGGCCCGGGATCACTGATCCCGGGATCTCCGGACCGATCTTCACGCCCCATGGCGCGCCGATGGGCTCATCCGGCGTGGGCCGCCCGCGGCGTTGACTTGCGTCAATTACATCCCGTTGCCATCGCTCCATCATGACACCCGTTTCGGACGCGGCATGCCGTTGCTGTGCGCATGGCTGTGTCCAATCGTATCGGGTCGCGGAGATTTCCATGGAGCATGACCGGCTTGTGGTGGTGGACAGCGGTGTGTCCACGGCCGCGGAGAATATAGTCGTCGACCGGGCCTGGCTGGCCGGGCACGGGCAGGACGGGCGCGACAACCTGCTGCGCTTCTACCGCAGCTACCCCGGTGTTTGGCTGGGCGCCCATCAGTTCGCCGAGCGCGAGGTCCGGCTCGATTACTGCCGGCGCCAGGCCCTGCCGGTGGTGCGTCGCCTGACCGGGGGCGGCGCCGTCTACGTCGACGAGCAGCAGTTCGGCTGGACCCTGATCGTCCCCCGCGACCCCGAAGCCGGCTCCGAGGAGTTCGCGCAGCTGCACCGGCGAGCCGCCCAGGCGGTGGCGGCGGCCCTGGCCGGTCTGGGGGTGGAGTCTGTCTTCAACGGCTCCAACGACCTGGAAGTGGCGGGCCGCAAACTGGCCAGTTGTTTTGCCGCCTTCCATGGAGACTCGGCACTGGTGCACGGCACCCTGCTCATGGACGTGGACATCGACCGGGCCCTGCACGCACTGCGGGTGCCCACCGAAAAGCTGTCCGCGGATGGCCTGGCCGGTGCCCGGCAGCGCCTGACCACACTGGCCGAGCAGTGCCCGACCGTGCCGTCCATCAAGCGGATCAAACGGGCGTTGGCCGCCGCCTTCGTGGACGCCTTCGGATTGTCTCCGCGCAAGGCCACCAAGTCGGTCTATGGGATTCTGCGGGCGCCCTACGGCAAGGAAGACCGCGAAGGAACGGCGGTGACGG